>CBDURK010000218.1:0-5697 GCA_965369645.1 uncultured bacterium
GTTCGGCTGTTAAAAGAAACGGTCGCATGCAAATTGAATCTTGAGATGTGCATGGCCGAGCCCATAGTTAAAATCGCCGAAGAAATTCGGCCCGACCAGGTGACCTTAGTGCCCGAAAAAAGAGCCGAGCTGACCACCGAAGGCGGCCTGGATTGCAACAAATACAAAAGACGACTTGCCGAGGTCGTTAAAAGGATGCACAAGAAACGCATTCTGGTAAGCACCTTTATCGCACCCGAAACAGAGCAAATAATCGCATCTGCCCAAACCGGCTGTGACGCCATAGAACTGCATACCGGCATGTACGCAAACGCCGTCAGTCAAAGAGCCGTCAAAAAAAGATTGAATGAGTTGCAAGCCGGCAAAAACCTGGCAATGGAAAACAAACTGGTTGTTCATGCTGGACATGGACTGACATATCGTAATATCGAAGGCGTAGCCCGCATGACAAATCTTTGTGAGTTCAATATCGGACACAGTATAATAGCACGGGCGGTCTTTGTGGGGATAAGACAGGCAACAGCAGAAATGATAAAACTGATAGATAAATTCGGTTCGTAATTCATAAAAGGAGACTAAAAAATGTTTACAGGGGCAATGGTGGCGCTGATTACGCCTTTTCAGGAGGGCGAAATCGATTTTCAAACGCTGGATGAGCTGATTGATTTCCAATTGGCCGGCGGCATAGATGCAATAGTACCGGTCGGGACGACCGGCGAATGCCCAACATTAAGTCCCGATGAGCATAAACAGGTCATCGAAAGAGTTGTCAAGGCTGTGGGCGGACAAGTCCCTGTAATTGCAGGTGCCGGCTCAAACAGCACTGCTGAGGCAATTGACTTTACCGAATTTTCAAAAAAGGTAGGCGCTGATGCGACTCTACAGGTCGGGCCCTACTATAACAAACCCACGCAGGAAGGTTTTTATCAACATTTCAAGGCGATAGCAGAGGAAGTTGACCTGCCCATGGTGTTATATAACATACCGGGCCGATGTGCAGCAGGCATGACGCCGGAGACTATAGCGCGTTTAGCTGAGCTTGAAAATATTGTCGCAGTTAAAGAGGCGAGCGGTAGTCTGGATCAGGCCAGTGAAATTGCCGCTCGATGCAATATAACTATCATATCGGGTGATGATTCTCTCACCCTGCCTTTAGCTTCAATTGGCGGCAAGGGCGTTATCAGCGTAGTGGCGAACATCGTACCTGCCGATGTTAAAGCAATGACCGATTTAATCCTGGAAGGCGATTTGGTTACTGCGAGGCAATGGCACAAAAAGCTGTTTACGCTGTGCAAAAGTATGCTTACCTTGGCGACCAACCCGATACCGATTAAAGCGGCGATGGCGATGCTGAATATGGCTTCGGAGGAACTGCGTCTGCCGATGACACCTCTGGAAGAGGATAAAAAACCCATCCTGAAACAGACACTGGAAGACTACGGGCTTCTAACTTAAAGACACTATCCGCACTATATCGTATATGATAGATGCAAAACATCGCTTTTATTACAAAGAAATTTGATTTTTTACATCAATATCTATGTGTTAGAGCCGGTGAAGCCGAAACAATGTTAAATAGTCGCATTCAGCTTTTCAGCCACTGCTGAGCCCGCTCATAGGTCTGGAGTGTGGCTGAAATCATCTTGCTGACGGTGTGATTATCTTTTAAATGCTGCTGTGCCGTTTTGGCGATTTTACGTGCAAAATCATGCTTGTTTAACAAACGTTGAAGTGTACTCACTATACTAAGCTCATCATCCGGATCAAAGATTACGGCGGTCTGACCATCGATAATCAAATCATCCACGCCTCCCTTACAAGTCGCTACAGCGGAACCCACGCTCATCGCTTCCAACAACAAAGGATTAAAAGCATAGTCAGGCTGCGGCTGTACGAAAATATCACCTGCCCCAAGAAGCGAACGCCAGGGCTTTAATCTCGGAACAATAGTAACGGTCTGCAAGAGACCAAGAGCAGCCAGCAATTTCCGCAACTGCCCTTCTCCACGTCCGCTGCCAGCTACAATCATCATAAATTCATATCCGTCAATCATAAGATGCCTGATAGCAGTAAAGAAATTCTCTATGCTGTCCACATTATCAAAAGGTTGCGTCATCACAATAGTTGAACAGTGAGAAGAATCAGAAAAACATCCGTTGTCTTCGAGAACAAAAGTGCCAATATTTATCTGCTCAATTCTATCGCCAAAGCGAGGAAAGGCTCCGGCAATATCAGAAGCGATACTTTTTGCCGGGGTAATGATTTTTGCACAACGCCTCGGCGAAACAGAAAACCGAACCAACTCTTGTGCGAGGGAATTAACCGTCAATATATAAGGCAAATCCAATCGACGAGTTAATCGCCTCGTAAGCAGTGCCCTGCTCTCGCATAAGCAGTGCAAAACAGTAGGCTTGAACTTTGCGAGCCTTTCAATAAGCAGTCTTCTATTTAAATGTTCGGTCAACGGCAGCTCGAAAACAGGGTATTTTATAATCTCAGCGGTGCCGGTAAATATAGAATCCATATCACAGCCAGGCGGACAAACCAAAGCCACCGGTATCGACTCATCAGCCAGGCCAACCAACAGGTGTTCCAGGAATATAGAGTACTCAGATACCGTATGTTCCGATGCAATCAGAGCTAATCGAAGTGATTTCTTTGTTACGTTTTCCGATACCAAATTCGTCTGCTCCTTGCTCTCTGACTTACTACTGTTTCGTATATCCCATGTCGTATATCGTATGAATAATATTTTATCGTAAAGATGATTTTTAAGCCACTGTAAAAATTGATAGCCTTGCGGGGCACTTACGCTTGTGGTGTTTGTGTGATTTGCTTTGTCAACTCCCCCAAAAGGACATGCATTTGGGGGTCGGATTTCTGGGCCTGACCTATCTTGCTGCAAGCGTGCATAACAGTAGTGTGGTCCCGGCCTCCCAAGTGGCCTCCAATTTCTTCGAGGCTGTGCTTGGTTAAATTTCTGGCTAAGTACATGCAAATCTGACGAGGCTCAGTAATGCTCTGGCTTCGCTTTTTGCTTTGCAAGTCTGCAAGACGAACGTCAAAATGGCCTGTTACGACTTCAATAATATCAGTGATACTAATATGCCGGGCTGCTGCTTTGATTTGGCCTTCAAGAGCTATCTGAACCAATTCGAGGTCGATTACTTTTTCGGTGGTAGTGGCAACGGCATAAATGGTTGTCAAAGCGCCTTCCAATTCCCTGATATTTGCATGAACTTTGCGGGCGATATATTCGGCTATCTCATCGGAAATATCGAGACCTCGAAGGTGCGCCTTTTTTTGCACGATAGCAACTCTTGTCTCATAGCTCGGGGGATCGACTCTTGTGACAAGACCCCAGTTAAATCTGCTGATAAGGCGTGTTTCGAGCGAAGGAATCTTACCGGGCGGGCTGTCGGCGCTGAGGATAATTTGTTTGCCGTTATTGTAAAGTGCATTAAAAGTGTGGAAAAATTCCTCCTGGCTGTGCTCGCGTTCTCGCAAAAACTGAACATCGTCAATTACCAGCATATCGACGGTGCGAAACTGGCTTTGAAAACCGGACAAGTCCCCCTCTTCGATTGCTCTGATAAATCTGTTGACGAAATCTTCACAGCTTAGGAACTGCATAACGGCACCGTTGGATTTCCGCTGGGCTTCAAAACAGACGGCATGCAAAAGATGTGTTTTTCCCAGACCTGAATTGCCATATATAAAAAGAGGGTTGTAGGTATTTCCCGGTGATTGGCTTACCGCAACACAGCTTGCATGAGCGAGCCGATTGCTCGGTCCTACGACAAAATTATCAAATGTATAGTCAGGATGAAGTTTAAGGCTTCCGCTTTTATGTTCCTTGTGCAAAATAGTTCCATCAGAACCAGAACTGAAACGGCGTAAACTGCTGTCGGATTCTCTGGAATTGCCGACTCCGAAATCTACTGTGATAAGATGGCCTGTTATCTGCTGAGCCGCCCGGGTGAAACTACTTTTGCAATTGTCCTGCAGGAACTGAACAGTCACCTCATCGGAACAGCCTATCCTGAGAGAACCACCTTCCATGTGCAAAACCGTTAAATTGTCGAACCACTTGCGGGCATTAGCCGGATCAAGCGTTTTTGTACGGTCGATTATATCAGCGAAAATGTCGTCAACTTCGCGAACTGCCACTTCACCATCCTTTGTGAATCGATTGTTTACGTAAAAAATTACTGCCCATTAAAACATCCTTGTTAAAAGTCTCCCATTTTCAATTCGTCCATCTCCCCTCGAAGAAATGGAATCCAAAATTTTCACGAGACCCAAATCTCCACACAAATCAGATGCGAGCTTGTGCTCAATCTTCTGTGGGATGGTAGCAGAAAATCTAACTGGAATCGCTCGATTTGTCAAAGAAAAATATCCACCTCACAACAAAAAACAAAAAAATGCTCACTTTTTCGAAACCTATCATTAATGATCCGGACTCTAACGAGTTGAGTTAAGTTGAAAATTAAATCATGCCTGGACTTGAATTTTTCGTAAATCCAGATACTATCAGAACTGCACCGGGGCTCTTAGAAGCAAAACGGCAACTTCTAACAGAGCCGGAATTGTTTTTTAGCGAAAGGCAAACAGCTATGGGAATTTTTACCAAAACGGCAGGATATTTCAAAGACCGATTAGGCAAAACGCGCAACAAAATCAGCAGTTCACTTTCGTCGGTACTGTCTCTTGGAAGAAATATCGACGAAAGTCTGCTCGACGAACTGGAAGAAACGCTTATAAGCGACGATATCGGGGTCGAAACGACGGATATGCTCGTATCAGAGCTGCGCACAGCCTATCGTAACAGGCAAATCGCAAAAACCGACGATATTATACCGTTTCTCAAAGAGCACATTAAAAGCTATTGGCCGGACCGCGACAGACAACTACATCTGGCCCAGTCAGGCCCGACTGTTATCCTTGTAGCCGGTGTCAACGGCACAGGCAAAACCACAAGTATTGCCAAGCTTGCATATATATTGAACCGGAACAACAAAAAGGTCATCGTTGCCGCGTGCGACACTTTCCGTGCCGCCGCTGTGGAACAACTGACTATATGGGCTGAGCGTATTGGTGTGCAGATTGTAAAGCACCAGGCGGCTTCCGACCCGGCGGCGGTAGCTTTCGATGCCTGTGAGGCCGCTCTGGCAAGGGATACAGATATTCTTATTCTCGACACCGCCGGGAGATTGCACACAAAAAAAGACCTAATGAAACAACTGACAAAAATTCGAGATGTGGTTGCCCGCAAAATACCCGACGCTCCGAACGAAGTACTGCTGGTTCTCGATGCCACCACTGGGCAAAATGCAATTATTCAGGCAAAAATATTTACAGAAGCGATTAATGTTACGGGGATATTCTTAGCCAAGCTTGACGGCACTGCACGAGGCGGAATCGTAATAGCCATAAAAGACCAACTCGATATACCTGTGAAATTCATCGGTCTGGGTGAAAAACCGGAAGATATTGCAGAGTTCGACCCAAATACATTCGTAGAAGCACTTTTTGATTAAGCAAGATTGGTGAGTGATATAATCAAAATCCAGTGAGAGAGTAGAACAGTTCACCATAATTTTGCCGACTCAGTTGCACTTATGAGTTGAATCCGCTATTTTCTTATTCGTTGTTTGATTGGAGGAAATAATGAAAATATCATCAACCTCACAG
>CBDURK010000219.1:0-5665 GCA_965369645.1 uncultured bacterium
TCCCGCTTATACGAGTAGGTTCTCGTTGATACACCATCTGTGCTAATGCAATATTATAGACGCCGACATCAAGTAGGGCGCCTCCGCCGAAATCCGGATTGAGTAATAAGCCGTCGGGTTCCCATTCGCAGCGGAAACTGAAGTTCGAATGCACCTGCCGGACCTCACCGATCGCGCCGGAGTTGATAATCTCTCGTACCTTAGTCATAGCGGGAAAGCAAAGTGTCCACATGGCCTCCATAAGAAACACGCCCTTTTCTCGCGCGTACTCGACCATCTCTGCCGCTTCCGATGCATTAATGCAGAATGGTTTTTCGCAGAGCACAGCCTTGCCGCCATTCAGGCATCTAAGTGTGTTGCCCTTGTGCAGCGAATTCGGAGTTGCAACATAAACAACATCTACATTCTCATTCCCGGCTAATTGTTCTGCGCCAACATGGCGATGCTCTACACCGAATTCTTCGGCAAACTTGTCCGCCGACTCTTTCGTGCGAGAGGCCACAGCAACCAGCTTGGCGTCCTTAAGCACCGCCAAACCCTCTGCAAACTTCTGCGCAATGAACCCCGTCCCTATAATTCCCCAACGGATTGTGTCACTCATGATGTTCCTTTCGTCGAACGCACTGCGGGGCAGCCACCCCAACAACGGATGGAATTGGGCACTCCTGTACAGCTAAAGCCTAAATACCAAAGTTTCAGCTAAATTTCAACAATATTCCAGCCGATGGAGAATCTGCTAAAATTAACTCGCTAAACAATATTTATGGCAAAGGCCGGGCTTTTGGGACTCGGCCTTTTCTTTTTTAAATAAGGGTATTTGGACCTGTTTTGCAATATTTCAGAACTTTTTATAAAAAAATTGTAACATTTCCAATCGGAAAACGTCTATATATATAAGAGAAGTACCGGTCTGTCTTTATTTGTATATAACCACCCTCTTTAAAAAGGGCGGTGGCTTCTTCTTATGACTACTCTTGATCTTTTCTAAAACTTCTTCTATAATAGGGCATAGGCAAAATATGAACAACTATGGTTTCCAGGACAATAACATCTTATGGGTCATACCTGACGGAGTGAAGGGGCAATAACAATAAGTGCGTTTGAGGCAGAAAATATGATTAAATTAAAGAACATAAAAAAGCCGGCTAACAAAATGGTTGGCAATTTCGGATTAGCCAGACGATCTCTTATCATAATTATTTCCGTGATTGTAGTTATTGCTATAGGTGTGTTCGGTTTCCTGCGCCCAAAGACCGGCGGCTCTAATAGCTCGAATACGGGAACGGGGCTCTTTACAGTAGAGCGCGGCGATTTGGCTATCAGCGTGACTGAAAGCGGTGACATCAAGGCGGTTGACTCGGTAGATATTAAGTCCAAGGTGGAAGGACGGGCCACCATTGTCAGCATAGTCCCTGAAGGTACGAATATAACTCCCGAAGATGTAAATGACGGCAAGGTGCTGGTGGAGATGGATTCTTCGGAGTTGACCGAGCAGCTTTCGCAAAGGGAGATTGAGGTTTCCACAGCCGAGGCAAACTCCTCCGATGCCAAAGAGTCGTTTCTTATCCAGGAAAAACAAAATGAAAGTGACGTTACCGCAGCACAGTTGAAGGTGGAATTCGCTCTGATGGACTTTAAGAAGTATCTGGGAGCAGATATTGCACATGAAGTAATGGAGAAGATGGTGAGTGATCCGAATGTTAATCCTGATATGACGTCGCTGATTAACGACCCAAACAGTTTAGGTGGCGAAGCCTCGAAGCGAATTGATACATTAAACGATGCTATTCTTCTTGCGAGGGGAAGTTTGGAAAAAGCTATTGATATATTAAAAGGGACCGAAAAGCTTTACGATGCAAATTATGCATCAGAGCTTGAGTTGAAAAGTGCCAAACTGGACGTGGACAGGTACACGGTTCAACGGAAAGCGGCTGAAAAAAATCTGAAATTGTTTAAGCTTTACGATTTCCCCAAAGAAGCCCGCACGTTCCTGAGCGATCATCATGAGGCTAAGCTTGAATTAGTGCGAACAGAGGCACGTGCCCGTGCACAACTGGCCCAGGCCAGGGCGAAGCTTAAGAGCGCCGATGCCAGGTTCGAAATGCAAACAAAGCGCCTGGAAAAACTCCACGAACAGATTAAAGCTTGCATTATTAAGGCCCCTGCCGTGGGGCAGGTTGTATATTGGTCGAGCACGCAACAGTGGAGCAGGTACAAAATTGAACAGGGGGTGGAAATACCTGAAGGCTATAAGATTATTACGATACCTGATGCGTCCAAAATGAAAGTTGAGATCAAGATTCACGAAAACTGGATTGATAAAATTAAACTGGGTCAAAAGGCCAAGATAAGCATTGCGGCATTTTCAGATGAGACTTTTACCGGCAAGGTGCTGAAAAAAGCACCGTTAGCTGAACCGCAGCGATTCATGAATGCGGACCTTAAAGTTTACCCGACGGATGTGAGTATTGATGGAACGCACGATTCTATCAAGACCGGTATGTCGGGGAAAGTTGAAATTCTTATTGATGAGCTGAAAGATGTTCTATATGTGCCTATACAATCGGTCGTCACGGTGGACGAAAAAGAACTGTGCTATGTTAAGGCAGGCGGCCGTACGGAGAAACGTGATGTTGTAACTGGATTGTTTAACGATGATTTTGTCGAAATAAAAAGTGGTTTGACCCAGGGCGAGAAAGTTTTGCTTAATCCGCCCAGGTGGACGGCATCGGAAACAAAAAAGGAAACCACTGAGAAAACCACAGAGGAAACCAATTTGGATGGCGAAGGAAAACCTTAAACATTAGTTATTATGCGATTAGTTAGAATTAAAAGAACGGCTAAGTTAGGATTCAAAAGCTTATGGATGCATCGCCTGCGCTCTGTTCTAACTATGTTGGGTATAATTTTTGGCGTGTGCTCTGTCATCGCTATGCTCGCTATAGGCGAAGGAGCCAGCCAGGAGGCACAGGCGATGATAGCGCGACTTGGCAGCACAAATTTGATTATTGAAACAATTGAGCCACCAAATGAGCAAGCCGACTCCGGCCAGGGAGATGAAATGCTTATCTACGGCTTGACCTATAAGGATGCCGAGTCAATTCGAAATACCCTGCACGATGTCGAGGTCGTTGTACCCATCCGCGAGATAGACCAGGAAGCACGATATCTTCGTCGCAAGGTGGCGATAAAAATCGTAGGTTCTATTCCCTGGTTTACTGAGATTTCACCTGTCCAAATACTTCGTGGACGGTTCTTGAGCAGCATTGACCTGCATCAGCAGCGAAGTGTATGCGTGGTCGATGAGCAGCTCGTGAGAAGTCTGTTCGGATTTGCGGACCCAATTGGTAAAGATATACAGATACAGGGCAATTGTTACCGGGTTGTAGGAGTAGCCGGGGCACCGCCGCTTGGAGGCAAGCCCAATGATTTTGGCAATGATATGTCGGCGGCAACGGATTTCGACAGCGGGGCTACGGGTACCGTATATTTGCCTTTGTCAACCGCCAAGTCCCGATTCACCGAGTTGACCGCCACCTTTAGCGGGGGCAACCAAACTATAGAAAAAGTACAACTCCAAAAGATCACTGTGCAGGTTAAATCAACCGACCAGGTGATACCGATGCGTGATATTTTGGATACTTTGCTGGCACGTATTCATAAAGATAAGAAGGACTACCGTATAATTGTTCCGCTCGAACTGCTGCGCCAGGCAAAACAGACCCAGCGTATTTTCAGCATTGTGCTCGGTTCGATAGCTGCAATTTCACTTCTGGTCGGTGGTATCGGAATTATGAACATAATGCTGGCTACCGTGAGTGAGCGAACTCGCGAGATTGGCATCCGCCGTGCCCTCGGTGCAAAGAAACGCGATATTATCATTCAATTCCTTTCTGAAACTTTAATCTTAACATTATCTGGAGGTATCCTGGGCCTTGCCTTGGGCTCTCTTCTGCCATTGTTGGTAACTCATTTTGGCAATATGCCCACAGTCATTACGGGTAGTTCTATGGTGTTATCATTCGGAATCAGTGGATTGATAGGCATAATCTTTGGCTTATATCCGGCCTATCGTGCGGCAAATATGGATCCGATTGAATCGTTGAGGCATGAATAGACCTTTGTAGAGTGTTCAAATGGTCATCAACACCCCATACTTCAAAACCAATCCCAATTACCATAATCCGCAAAAAGTTGCCGCCAAAAAACAAATACCACTAGGGATGAAACTCGGTCGGCGACGGTGGTTGTTTCGCATTATCGCTCTTACAATTTTGCCGATTCTGCTGTTGTTGGTCGAATTTTCTCTGAGAATAGCCGGTTACGGTTTCTACCCCCATGCGATTATTAAATGTCAGGTCAATGGCAGGGATGCCTACTGTGACAATGTCAAATTTGGCTGGCGGTTTTTTCCTCCTAATATTGCGCGTGAGTCGGAGCCTTTCATTTTCCCTGCAGAAAAGCCGGACAATACTTATCGAATTTTTATACTCGGTGCTTCTGCCGCTCAGGGCACGCCGGCACCGGGGTTTAGTTTTGGGCGGGTTCTGCAGAAAATGCTGGAAGATAAATATCCCGAAGTAAAATTTGAAATTATCAACACCGCAATGACGGCCATTAATTCACATGTCGTCTTGCAAATAGCAAAAGACTGCGCTCGCCACGACCCTGACCTGTTGATCGTATATCTCGGCAACAATGAAGTTACCGGGCCTTATGGGGCTGGAACTGTATATACTCTTCCTTTGGCCAGTTTACCTGTAATCCGTACCGGCATTGCCCTTAAAGCAACCAGACTGGGACAGCTATTGACCAGCCTGGCCGATTCGGTTGGTGCTCAAAAAAATGCTCCCAAAGAATGGCTGGGCTTGGAAATGTTTCTCGACAATCAGGTACCGGCCAATACTCCTCAGTTAGAAGCGGTTTACCGCAATTTCCAAAGAAACCTAAAAGGTATAAGACGAATCGCCTTAAAAAGCCGCAGCAAAATAATTTTCTGTACAGTTGGAAGCAACCTGAAAGATAGCCCGCCATTCGCTTCTCTGCATCGGCCGGATTTAAAGTCGACAGATATGAAAAAGTGGAACGATATTTACCGCCAAGGTGTCGAATTCGAATTAAAAGGTGATTGCGCCTATGCTATTGAACGCTATTTGGAAGCCGCGAAGATTGATGACCATTACGCCGATTTGCAGTTTCGGATGGGTCGTTGTTATTGGGCTCTCGCTGAATATGAAAAGGCCCGGGAAAGATATATTCGAGCGCGCGATTTGGACACACTTCGTTTCCGCGCCGACACACGGATCAATAATATTATTCGCAACATGGCCTCCGGCAGGGCTGCAGAAGGTATTTACCTGATAGACACAACTGAGCTTTTTGAAAGAAACAGCCACCATGCAGTTGCGGGCCGTGAACTGTTTTATGAGCATGTACATTTGAATTTCAAAGGTAATTATTTTCTCGCTAAAACGATTTTTGAACAAGTGGAAAAGATACTCCCTCAGCATTTGGCTAAGCTTCAGCGAGCTAATAAACACCAAACATTAACCGAAGACGATTGTGCCCAGCGCCTGGCCTACACTGGTTGGGATAGATACCGGATTGCCGATAAGGTCCTTAACGACTTTATAAAAAAACCGCCGTTCACCAACCAGCTTTACCA
>CBDURK010000220.1:0-5652 GCA_965369645.1 uncultured bacterium
CAAACCAAATTCAAACCCAATTTAACCCAATACAAAGCCAATTTCAAAGCCAATCAAAGCCAATCAAAGCCAAACAATGAAATATACAATCTGCACGCAATACGCGATACGCAATACTATATACGCAATACGAATCTCAGTTGAAGTTATGAGTATAGAAGGTAAAATAGATGATTATGGAAAAATATACACAAGACAAAAAATGTACCTTAATGTCAAAAGACCAGGTCCGTGCCGTCGATTCCTGGGCGATAAATACTCTTGGTATCCCCGGCGTGGTCTTAATGGAAAATGCCGGTCGAAGTTGCGCCGAGCTTATTAAGGAAAAATTAAAAGCCATCACCACCCCAAAGGTCTGTATATTCTGCGGGACAGGAAATAACGGCGGTGATGGATATGTAATCGCCCGCCACCTTTTCAACAGTGCTTTTAAGGTTATCGTAGTGATATGTGGCGACCGAATGAAGGTCAAAGGCGACGCGAAGATAAACCTCGATATTTTAGAGAAATTAAACCTGCCGATTGAACAGCTAAATCTCAAAGATATCGACGTGCCCGCTCGGGTCAAGGCGTTTGCAGCCGATGTTGATATGATTGTTGACGGCCTGTTTGGGACCGGATTGAGCGGGCCGTTGAGGGATGATTATATTCAATTAATAGAAACCATAAATGCCTGTGATTGTCCCATCATGGCGGTGGATATTCCATCAGGTCTGGATTGCGATAGTGGCCGGCCTCTCGGTACAGCTGTCAGAGCGAGTTGTACTGTAACTTTTGTTGCAGTTAAAAAGGGCTTTGCCTCGGAATGCGCAGCTACTTATACAGGCGAGATATTTGTTGCCTCGATAGGAGTAGAACCGCCTTCGTAGCTCCTCTTACGAACTCTGCGACGCAGCCTGTTCTTAAAAGGCGCCGGCCTTACTTATCTGGCCTTTGTAGCCGATAAAATACAGGAATCTTTCATACCTGAATATAGGTATCCAAAGGGCCTGTGCCTTACTCTGAAGCTGGTTATAGTGGCTGAGCTGTTGCTGCAACGTCTCGTATCTTTGCATTGCTCCCGGGTCCACTTCCAGTTGTTCGAAGGTTGGCTGCTGTTGCGGTACCTGAGGCTGATCGCCAAGAACCAGAAAATCTGTGTCAACAGTAAGGTTGTCAACGACTTTGCCGCCCCATTTTTCGATAAGTGATTTTATTCTGCCCGTAGCGTTTTGGTCAATGTTTCCGTCGTTATCAAGGTCAAAGTCGCCGGCAATAACAAACACATTTGATTTGTCACTGTGCCAAATTAAATTTGCTACAATGTCACCAAGTAATACGGGCTTTTTTGCATCTGATTCTGTAATACGAGCCGCACAGTAAGTGTCCGCTACATCGAATACTTCGATTTCAGCCTTTCCTTTGCCGTCTTTCGGGACTGATCCGCTTCTGTTATAAACCGTGAAGGTTAAGCCTCTGTAAACGTGCTGTTCGGTGCCGATATTCAGATGGACTACCTGGGCCGCATCGTCAATTAATATTATTTTGCCGTCAGCCCTGTGAGCCAGCACTTCATGGTCCGGCGGCGGCATAATATCCATGACCTCCTGCTGAGCGCGTTTCATAATACCCTCAGTCTGTCTCAATTCCGCCTGAGTTTTCAGAAGTGTGCCTTCCGCTATTTTCAGATTAGCGTTTGCATCATCCAATTGCTTCTGGATATTAGCAATCTGTTCCGTAGTGCTCTGTTCTAAGCGGGTTTGAAGAGCGGCGTAGTCGGCTTGCATCTTATTAACAAGCGTTTGAAGTTTGTTTTTCTCTTCTTCGATAATTTGTTCTTTATCGGAAGAGGCTTTTTTAATAATCTCAACTTGCGCTATCTGGTTATTCAGATCTTTTTGTAAAGCATCTTTTGCTTCTATAGTT
Organism: uncultured bacterium; assembly: GCA_965369645.1. Classification (GTDB taxonomy): domain Bacteria; phylum Planctomycetota; class Phycisphaerae; order Sedimentisphaerales; family Anaerobacaceae; genus NIOZ-UU13. The sequence continues at coordinate 1,906 of CBDURK010000220.1, forward strand.
TTATTCAGTTCTGCGACTAAATCACTGATGATTTTCACGAGTCCTGTTGTATTAGGGTCTGCAATAGTGATATGTTGCTGAGCCAATTTGAGTGCATTTGCAACTTTTATATTGGCATCATTGACTTTCGCTTCGGCCGATGTCGTTTCCTGCACTCCGCCGATGATCAGAGATGTCGTTCCGTCAAGATGACCGACCATTGTACTGAGCCATGTTTTGCTGCTTGGTTTGGTTCCGACAATCCTGCCCAATTCGTTAATTTCTCTGGTGTCGGCAAGATCATCAATCTTGTTTTGCATTTCGTCAAGTCTTGTCCGTTTATCCTCGGCTTCAACATAGTAAATAACCGCAATTGTGGTCGCCACAATAAAAAGCCCTACAAAGGTTATTAGTGTGTAGAGCATAGCATTGCTTTGCTTTCTCCTGCGTGCTGGCATAGTAAAACTCCTCACAAATATAGAAAAATCACCCGTATTAGCTTGTTTTCAGAACTTATTATAGCCCTAACCGGCTTCTGAGTCAATAAAAAAAAGATAACAAATACGCCTTTTACTATAGAACGGATGTATGAACATTTGCCGTCCTGCTTCGGCATGGAGTGCATCTTGCCACCGATAGTCTCAAAGTATCTCCAAAAGGCTGGATAATTGGCTGATTTGGCTGATTGTATGCTGTGCGGCGGCCCCGGCTTGCCCGCAAATCGATGTGTGTAAACGGGCCGGGCGGAGTATCTGGATGGTCGCAAAACCTAATTTATTTGGTGCGATAAAATCCTTTTTTTCATTATCTGCGATATAAACCGTATTTTCCGGCCTGGCCTCTAAGGTCTGTGATATTTTTTCAAACCCCACAGGGGACGGTTTCCAGGATTCCCTGCCAAGCTGTTCGGTATAGACTATGGACTTAAAATATTGTTCAATGCCTAAGGCCTGAACCTTAAATTGTTGTCCGGGCAAAAAGCCGTCCGTAAGCAGAGCCAATGTGTATTTTGTGCTTAGTTCACAAAGGGCTTCACGGCTGTCCGGCGGTAGTGTAATTTTGGGCTTGTGCCGTCGATAAACCTCTATTAACTCTAAAATAAGCTCATCATCATAGCTTAGCTCAAGCTCATCCAGAGCTGCGTTGAAGGTTTTTGTATGATTGCCCGTACTGAATTGTTCCCGGAAAGCTGCGGAAATACGCTTAGTCTCAGTCATAGACGAAACGGTATTGGCAAGAAACTCGGCTACGGCGGCAAATCCGCTTTTGCAATACTCGATTTCATCGTAAAGCGTATCGTCTAAATCAAAAACAACTGTCGTTATCATAAGTTAATTGACTATTTAATGTTGATTATTGATAATGCCCAATAGTAAATAGTAAATAGTCAAGAGTCAATAAAAAGGCGAAGCTATGAAATTTTTGCAAATAATGCGTCCTTTGCACTGGACCAAAAATATGTTCGTGTTTGCAGCCCTTATATTCGGACATAAACTTAATGACCCTTTGGCTATCGGAAGGGCGATTGGAGGCTTTGCTTGTTTTTGTTTGGCAGCTTCGGCTGTTTATATCCTCAACGATATAATTGACCGTCAAAGGGACCGTCTCCATCCCGAAAAATGTAAAAGGCCAATTGCCTCCGGTAGGGTGGCTATTAGTTCGGCCGTTGTAGTTGCTGTTCTGTGTGCTGCCGTGGCGATTACTGCCGCCTTCATACTTGGCCGGGCCTTTGCATCTATCGTACTGATATATATTATGCTTATGGTTTTCTATTCTCTTTTGCTGAGAAGAATAATGATTCTCGATTGTGTAGTCATAGCGATTGGTTTTTGCCTGCGGGCAGTTGCAGGAGCGGTTGTAGTGGAAGTCTTTATCTCGCAATGGTTGATTATCTGCACGTTTGCTTTGTGTCTGTTTCTGGCCTTTGGTAAACGTCGCAGTGAAATAGCCCTGCTACGACAGGATAGCGAATCATTTCGAAATACGCTGACCGGCTATACACCCGAGCTTCTGGCTCATATGATTGATGTGACCAGCGGCCTGGCGGTGGTGTGTTTTCTGCTTTATGCTATGGACGACAAAACTTTCCAGATTCACGGTAATAATAATCTTGTCTATACTACCCCATTGGTTTTGTATTGCATCTTCCGTTTCAGCTCGTTAATACAAACGGGCAAATACCCGGGCCCGGTGCAGCTTATTCTCAATGATTTGCCCTTTCAGATTGGTTTTGTAGTCTGGATTATTGCAAGTGTCGTAATTGTTTATGCCGACAAGCTCGGTATTAATTTTGGTGGTATTTTCCAATAACAATATTTGGGTCATTATTAGGATTGATTATTAAATGGCTGAACAAAGATTACAGAAGGTTTTAGCGGCGGCGGGCGTCGATTCACGCAGAAAATGCGAAGAGTTGATACTTGAAGGAGTTGTTCGAGTAAATCGCAAGGTGGTCGATAAGCTGCCGGCTTTCGTTGACCCGGAAAAAGACGTCATAACCGTAAACAGCAGAAAGATTCGTGCTGCACGGAAAGTATATTTTATTTTGAATAAGCCTAAGGGCGTCATTTGTACCAACCGTGACCCTCATGGCAGAAAAAAGGCGATAGATATCGTCCATGCAAACGAGCGTATCTTTTGTGTCGGCAGGCTCGATGCGGAAACCACGGGCTTGATTATTCTGACGAACGACAGCGAATTGTCAAACAGGTTGACTCATCCCAGATACGGAATAGCCAAGACCTACGTTGTCAGGATTAAGGGCGAAATTAAATCCGAACAGATAGAAAAGTTAAAAAAAGGAATCTGGTTGGCGGAGGGCAAAACCTCCAGAGCATCGGTGAAAATATTAAAACGCAGGCACATAGAATCTTCGATTGAAATTACTATTCGACAGGGCCTTACCCGCCAGGTACGCAGAATGCTGGCGAAAATCGGACTGCCTGTAAAATCACTGGCGAGAACAAAAGTCGGCAGGCTTACCGTACGAGGACTCGGTGTCGGCAAATTCAGAGAACTGACTAAAACAGAAGTGACTTACCTGAAAAAAGCCACCGCAGACTAATCACTCGGTACACAAATGTCGATGGAAGATCAATCGCCCGTTTAAGATAAAAAGCAGTCTTAATTTGAAAACGCGATTGAAGGTTTTGAATTAATGAGTAATAAACGCCGAGCAAAAAAACAGAAATCATTATCACGAACTCAAAGAGAAGTCCGGCATCATAAAACTCGAAGGCACTCACAAGAGGACAAAAAACAGGCCCCGCCAACGGCGATAACCGGCCGGCGTTTGTGGCTGTTCCGTATTATCACTCTTACAGTTTTTCCGGTTCTGCTGTTGGTGGTGGCTGAGTTGTCTTTGAGGATAGCTGGTTACGGTTTCTCTCCTCATGCGATTATTAAATGTCAGGTCGATGGCGGGGATGCTTATTGTGACAACGTCAAATTTGGCTGGCGGTTCTTCCCTCGAAACATTGCACGTGAATCTGAGTCGTTCATTTTTCCTGCCGACAAGCCGGATGATACTTATCGGATTTTTATACTCGGTGCTTCTGCCGCTCAGGGCACGCCGGCACCGGGGTTTAGTTTCGGGCGGATTCTGCAGGAAATGCTGCGCGATAAATATCCGGCGGTAAACTTTGAAATTATCAATACCGCAATGACGGCCATCAATTCCCATGTCGTCCTGCCGATTGCAAAAGACTGCGCTCGCCACGACCCTGACCTGTTTATCGTATATCTCGGCAACAACGAAGTTACCGGCCC
>CBDURK010000221.1:0-5626 GCA_965369645.1 uncultured bacterium
ACGACGATTTTATCGGCCAGATGTAGCGCCGAATCCATCTTAAAATTGCTATTAATCGCATAGTCATATTATAGGACTGAAGTGGGCGGTGAATGCCCCTTCTCATGAACTTTGTATCAAAATCCCTCCACCCTCCCTCAGAACGTCGTCAAGTCGTACTCAATTTCAAATCGCAGCTTATGGTTAGCTTCTTCCTGAGCCAACTTCAGGAAAACATCTTTTACTTCTTGTTCCTGAGCTATTATTGCCAAATCAGTATAAAGCTTAAGTGCGGCCTCCTCCTTTTTCATTGCCATAACAAGCAGATCAATGTAACTCATTTTGGCGTCTGGTATAACATCCTCCAAATTATCAGCGATACCGAGATTGCCGACTTCTTCCTCCTCTACCTCGATTTTGCCGGCCTTGACAGCTTCCAGTTTTACCTTATGCTCCAACTCTTCTAAAGCCATGTCTGAAAGCACTTTGGCCATCTCCGGCTTCTCTACGAATTCAGACAATTTCATATAAAAATTGTGAGCTTCAATCTCTGTGCTGATTGCAAAATCCAGAACTTCATCAACAGACTTGAATTTCTTCATATCTCGGCTCCTCAATTCCTAACAACCTTTTCTCGATAATTACAATCATAGAAACCTTCCTCAAGGCCTTCCTGATAATCGGCAATACGCTTAATTTCAGCCCTTTCCATGCCCACTATCTTAACCAGGAATCTCTCTTTTGAAAACAAAAATACTTGCTTGACTACGGCGAATTAGGTATTTTGGCATTGGTGGGTAAATGGCGTTATTATACTGAGCTTGTTAGCATGTTGCTTAAACAGGCAAAGCATCCTTACTTAAATTTGGAGTGGAAAAATGAGAAAATATTTATTATCCGTACTGCTGTTTGCTTCAATCTTTCTGGTCGGTTGTGCGGGCCGCCAGGCCAATCCGACTGCTCTCAAAATACAGGGGGATACGGTTCCCACCGCCGAGTTGCAGAGCGTCCTGCGCAGGGCCCGCCAACATAAGGTTATCACTGAGGATTGGGGCTCTTTGAGCTGGCTGGCCAGCAAACCACTCGGCAACGCCGAAGGCCTTACCGTCGGACGTGCCACTATAAAGGCGGGCAAAACCAATCCGCGCCATTGCCATCCAAAGTCCGAAGAGGTACTTGTTCTACTCAAGGGGCGCATTAAGCACACCCTGGATGACAAGACGGTTACCATGTCGGCCGGGGATGTTATCACCATCGCTCCGGGTGTCTTTCACAATGCCTCCTGCATTAGCAGTGAAGACGCCGAGATGGTCGTAGTTTATTCGCAGGGCACGCGCGGATTCGAATTGGAATAAAGTTACACCGCACAAATGCCTGTCCTAAGTGACTCACACAAGCCCGTTCCTGCGCAACAGCTACGCGCTATATTAGAGTGTTTGGATACGTCTCCACACGCCATTTAAACGACAAACTCGTCTTGAGGGTTGTTTTAGGGCCTCGTTTGGCAGATTGTAAGAAATTATTTTAAAAAATTGTAACATTTTCGATTCTATAGCGTCTTATATTATAGAAGCCCCTGTCTGCCATTATTTCGTATCTAACCACCCTCCTTAAAACGGGCAGGGGCTTTTTTATTTCAATGATGAAAAAACAGAGAAATTTGATAGTATAAAACCTGCCGAATTATAAATAACCGGAGAATGACCTATGACAAACAGTTGCAACTGGCCCGGAGAAAACAAGCTCATGATCCAATACCATGACACCGAATGGGGCCTGCCAACTCACGACGATCTCAAACTATTCGAATTTCTTCTGCTCGACAACGCTCAGGCGGGCCTGAGCTGGCAGACAATCCTGAATAAACGTGAAAATTACCGAAAAGCTTTTGACAACTTCGACCCGGTCAAAATCGCACGTTACAACAAACGTAAAATCACCTCGCTGCTCAACAATCCGGGTATCATCCGCAACCGCCTCAAAGTTCAATCCGCCGTGACCAACGCACGCTCCTTCCTTGAGATACAGAAGGAATTCGGCTCTTTCGATACCTATATCTGGCAATTTGTTAATGGGACCACTATCCGCAACAAACCCAAGACGCTGAAAGATATCCCTGCGACATCGCCCGAGTCGGATGCCATGAGTAAAGACCTTAAAAAACGCGGCTTCAAGTTTGTTGGCCCGACAATCTGCTACGCTTTCATGCAATCGGCAGGCCTGGTAAATGACCACCTTACACGCTGTTTCAGATATACTCAATGTGGCTGATATAAAATGACAGACAATAAAGCGATAAAAGAATTCGCCAGGAATACTTTGGGTTGTGACTGCCCTGAAGAAGTCTTCAAATACATCGATTGTCGAACCGTCGAAAACATCGATGAAAATATTGCACCAACCTATGAGATAAATATCGGAAACAGGCTGCTTATATTTGCCGCCGCAATAGACGATGTTGATTCGCTGAAACCTGTTCTTTCGAAACTTCTCCGCGCCGGCATAAAAAAGAGAGACGAAAAGAAATTCAACAGGTTCAGGCTTGTGTTACTCTCTCCAGGTGACATTGACATAGCCGCCCAGGCATCGGGAATCTTCAGCTCTCTTGCCGCCGATGAGAAAGCACACTTGCACGTGATTAACAAAGATGATTTTCCTGTCAGTCTTGACCACCCAAAGTGAGCGTAAACCTCCTCAGCATCCATACCTAAGATACTCCTTGACGTTGGTCATCCTCTTTGTAGAGTTGTTCGATATGAATCCAGCTACCAATATGAAAGTGAAAAGAACATGCCTTGCCATACTGCTGACGATAGTTATGACAGGATGCGGGCGAAATCCGCTGCAGGTTTCAAAAGAAACAAATGACAAATCAGAGATATCAATTCCCCGGAATACGAAAGCATGGTCTATGGGTGTCGGGGGGGATACGTTACTCTGCAGGAGAGTTGAGAGGGACACGTTAAAATCAAATGATTTTACATACGCTTTCGGAGACATGCCGCCTTTGATGAAAAAACTCGACTTGTTTTTTTGCAACTTAGAATGTCAGATTGCCGATGTCGGCAGCAAAGTGGATAAGGGTGAAGAAAAGCCGTTCCATTTTCATGCGAAGCCTGAGATGGTAAGGGCGTTAACCGAGAGCGGAATTGATATTGTTACAATCGCAAACAATCATGGTATGGACTACGGACCTGAAGCTTTGCTGCAAACTATAGAGCTATGCCGGAAGAACGGGGTAGAGATAGTGGGTGGAGGACGGAATGCCACAGAAGCCGCAGCTCCCGGATTCGTTGAGGCGGCAGGGCTGCGTATCGGTTTTGTAGGTTTTCAATCCACATACACGATGATGAATGCAGGGCCTGATACAGCAGGTGTAAACGCAGTACGCTACCAAGCATCCGGCCATTTTCTCGCTGCAGTCAGGGCGGCATTGATTAAGGCTCGAAAAGAGGCGGATGTGGTAGTCTTTACCGTCCATTGGGGGCCTAATTATCGCCAGGAGCCTACGAATAAGCAGCGGCAAATTGCACGCCAAATCCTGGATATGGGTTATGATGTCTTTATTGCACACAGTGCACACCAGTTTTTGGGTGTTGAAATCCACAATGGCAAGCCCATTATCCATGACGCCGGAAATTTCGTCGTGGACTTTAGCCCAGTGGAACCTTACTGGAACGACCGGAATCTGATGTTCGTGCTTCATTTCAGAGGCACAAAAGTGCAGTACATAGAGGCCATCCCAATCTATCGTACAGGAACGGTAACTAACTTCGCAACCGATGATATAGCAGGAAATATTTGCAATCGCTTTAGAAGTATGTGTGCCGCTTTAGACACAGAGGTTAAAAAGATTGAAAATAATAGAATCCTCATTTCACTGAGATGATTGCTGCTCGGCCTGAGTTTGGCTATTGTAGAACGATACAACCCATCTCAGAGTAGTCCTATAGAAAATTCTAAGGTGGTTTAACTTTTTTCCTTGCTTTCACAGCCTGCCGGTATATATAATCATATCAGTTGCGAGACGTACCAAAACACTAACAGGAGGCTTTATTATGAAACGGCAATCAATTCTTATATTGGTATTGATTGTTGTTGAGTTTTGGGAATGTGTCTCTGTTGTTATCCTCGGCGCTATCGGCATGACCTTTTCCAGTTGGCGGTTCAAAAGAAAAAGAATTGTGTAAAATAGCATCTTCACGCCCCTGCGGGATATCTCGCTTTTTCCTCTTCCTCCGCACCGCAGGGGCTTTTATGTTTGATAGCGGTGATGGTGAGAAAAAATCCTGATTTTTAAGGCTTATTCGCTATTCACGCAAAAAAATTTCGTTCTTGGGAATTTCCTCTTGACATTTCTATATCAATCAGTTAAATTATCAATAACAAGGATAAAGGGGAGGATTTGTCTTATTTGCATTAGATGATTCCACCCCCAGATAAGTTATCCTATCGTCACTCAGACGTAAGCGGAAAGGAAGCCAATCGCTACGCTATCGCGGTGAAGGTCTAAGATAATTAAAGACATTTTAATGCAAAAGAAAGAGTAATTATGAAAAAGTTTGCAACTTATATGGTAATTTGTTTACTGTTGCTCTCAGTTAATCACGCAAAAGCAGACCTGATGCTAACGGCGGTTGATGGAGACTGGAGCAATCCTATAGGGCCAGGTGTTTTAACCGTTGAAACTTACGACGGCGTTGGGGTTACATACGGTAATTCATTACAAGATCAGATCCGTTGGGGGAATTATCCATCTGGGGGTGAGCAGAGTGGCTTAGGCTTCACGGGGGCTGCAACGCCTTCGGAGTTTGCAGCCGGGGATCCATTTGAAATTGGGCAATTAGCTCACTTCAATAATCCGATTTATAGTAACACAGTAATTGTATCAGCAGACTTAACCATTAACCTGACATTCGGCGCTAATCCTACTGAGTCTTTCTTATTCACCCTCGGAGTTAATGAGACGCCCAATACCGGAACAGCGGAACAAAATGCTGACATTATCAGCTTTCCCAGCTCTTACCCGGAAGAGACGTTCTACATCAGCGGAGATTTATATACATTGCATCTTCTGGGCTTTGGCGATAGCCCAACCAGCCTGCTTAGCACATTCTCGTCGCTGGAAGGCGGTACAAATAACACTTCGCTGTGGGGAAGCATTGAACCTGTCCATACCCCTGTCCCCGGAGCTGTTCTGCTTGGTATGCTCGGTCTGTGTATAGCTGGAGTGAAATTGCGTAAATATGCATGACAAGCTTGTACCATAAGGGTAGAAAAAATCTCAGATTCACACGTTAACAGGGCTGTGAGCATCACACTTGCAGCCTTTTTTTCATTAATTCAGCCAATCCACATACTGCCCCTCGGCTTTCAATTTAAAGCGCCCGGCAGACCATTATAGTGATTATTTCTTCTGATATGGATTTCTCTTTTGCGTTCATTTCTAAACTACCCCTGTATGGCCATGCTGTTACCCAGAAACGCCATATGTAAGGTCAGCACAGAAGCTCTCAAGTACCTATCAAAAGGGAATTACCGGCTGTAAAAAGACAAACTCGATTTGAGAGGTATCATTGGGCCTATTTGCAGCAATCGGTCTTAAAATGCACTCATTACCTTACATTAAGTTGCTCTCTGAATATGC
>CBDURK010000222.1:0-5604 GCA_965369645.1 uncultured bacterium
CCCACCGGCATTTTCTGTGCGAACCGAAACAATAATTTACTCGCTAACGTCTTTTGATTAAACATCTTATAGTCACGGTAGCGTTGTTTAAAACAAGCCGTTCCGCCTTACTTTAATGGCGAAACGGCTTGTTTTACAGGTTTAAAGTTATAAAAACACATTCCTTTGACTAAAGCGAATATAGATAGGATGTGTAATCTCCGGTATCTGTGAGTCTCAAACTGACCTACTTAGTCCCACTACTCATAATTAGGCGTAATCCAAAGCCTGTTTTACGCTTATAACAGGAAAAATTAATACAATCCGTCTTCCTATTTGGCTACCGGCCTATAAAATGTACTATTACAATAGCAAAATTCACGATTTTGGAAATTTTTTGTGAACTTTCAGCCCCGAAAATTCCGATTTATATATTAATAAGAAGTGATGTTAGGGTAGATGCTGTATCTTTTTTAATCGGCTTTGGATTAAGTACAGTGCAACTTACTGCCGATACTGGCCTTATTAAGCCAAATGGCAGGCGACTTTGATAAACAGCCGTGCAGCAGCAGGATAGATAGTATTTTTATAAGGTATGGTTGAGTAAAGGGTTTATTGCAGCTTCTTGGATAAAAAATTATAAAATTTAAGCCAATAATATAGTGTAGAGGGTCGCAAATGAAAGTTTTCATGTTAGGTTGGGAGTTTCCACCGTTTATCAGCGGTGGTCTGGGCACGGCCTGTTACGGGCTTACTCGGGCAATGGACCAGCTTGGCATGGAAGTTACCTTCGTTTTGCCAAAAATGGTCGAGAGTAGTTATGCTACTCATGTGAAGCTGCTAAGTCCGAACTCATGGATATCATCCGCATCATTTAGGCTCAGTGAATTCAAAAATGTAAAATTTCACGCAATCAGCTCAGCGCTTCAACCATATTCAACGCCGGATTCTTACCGTAGTCAAATCGAAGAAGCTCTCAGACAAAAACAAATATCTCTCGGCAGCAGCTTCAGCCAAGCAGGCCAAATCACCTGCGGGGATGATTACAGCACGGATATGTACACTGAGGTCCATCGCTATGCTGCGGTAGCTGTTGAATTGGCTAAACAAGAGCATTTTGACGTTGTACACGCCCATGACTGGATGACCTATCCGGCGGGTATCGCAGTAGCAGCTTTCACCGGAAAACCATTGATTGTGCATGTACATTCGACAGAATTCGACCGCAGTGGTGAGAACGTCAATCAGACGATTTACGACATCGAGCGTCAGGGTATGGAACGGGCAACCAAAATCATCACAGTCAGTCATCTCACACGCAGTACGGTAATTGACCGATATGGTATTAGCGGTGACAAAATTGAAGTGGTATATAACGGCGTCGAGCGTAACGGCAACTGGTCTTTGGCGGAAACAGGTATAAAGAGGGACGAGAAACTTGTCCTGTTTTTAGGCCGAATCACCATGCAAAAAGGGCCTGAGTACTTTCTCCATGCCGCAAAGAAAGTCCTGGAAGTGATGGATGACGTCAAGTTTGTCATGGTCGGCTCCGGCGATATGATGCACCGCTCGATTGAAATGGCGGCAGAACTCGGCATCGGACATAAAGTGCTGTTCACAGGCTTTTTGCGAGGCGAGGACGTCCAAAAAATATATCAGATGGCCGACCTGTATGTGATGCCTTCAGTATCGGAACCTTTTGGAATCGCTCCCCTGGAGGCCTTGAACAACGATGTTCCAGTCATAATAAGCAAGCAAAGTGGTGTATCAGAAGTTTTGACTCATGCTCTTAAAGTTGACTTCTGGGACACAGATGAAATTGCCAACAAAATGGTAGCTGTATTGAAATATCCACCATTGCAAGAGACCCTGGCAAACCATGGCAATTTTGAGGTGAGAAAATTAAGATGGAAAGACGCAGCAGTCAAGTGCGCCAAAATTTACGAAGAAACACTGGTCGCGGTTTAACAGAATCACATAAAACATAAACACAATACGAGATTAAATTATGCCTTCGGTATGCTTCTATTTTCAAGTTCATCAGCCCATGCGGTTAAGACACTATACGGTGTTTGACCAAAACGATTATTATTTCGACGATTACAAAAATGCTTCTATTTGCCGGAAGGTCGCAAACAAATGTTATCTTCCCGCAAATCGCCTGCTCCTTGATTTGATCAATCGATTCGACGGTCGATTCAAAGTGGCGTACAGTATAACAGGTGTATTGCTGGAGCAGTTGCAGACATTCTCTCCGGAAGTTATGAGCACATTTGACGCCCTTGCGGAAACGGGCTGCGTGGAATTTCTGGCTGAGACATATTACCACAGCCTGAGCTTTTTATATTCCCGCAACGAATTCATAGATCAGGTGAATAAACACACCGAAACTATCAACAAATATTTCGGCCAAAAGCCTCGGATATTCAGAAATACCGAACTGATATACAATAACGAGCTGGCCACGCTTATCGAGTCAACAGGCAATTTTGACGCGATAATAACCGAAGGCGCAGACCATATCCTGGGCTATCGAAGTCCCAATTTTATCTATAAGCCCAAAGACTGCAAACATTTGAAGCTTTTACTGAAAAACTATGCGCTCAGTGACGACATAGCATTCAGGTTTTCCAATCGCGACTGGACACAATGGCCTTTGACGGCGGACAAGTTCGCCCAATGGATAAGCGACGTCAACGGCAACGGAAATGTCGTCAACCTGTTCATGGACTACGAGACATTCGGCGAGCACCAATGGGAAGACACGGGTATATTCGATTTCATGCGACATCTGCCGGAAATGGTCTTAAGGCACCCTGACAACAATTTTAAGACTCCAAGCGAGGTAGTGGATAGTTATGAGCCCGTGGGCATAATTGATGTGCCGCACGTTATAAGCTGGGCGGATATCGAAAGAGATCTTTCAGCCTGGGTCGGAAACGCCATGCAATCCAATGCCATCCACGAACTTTACCGTCTCGAAAAGAAAATCAAAAAAACCGGCGACGAAAAAATCATTTCGGACTGGCGAAAACTTCAGGTATCGGATCATTTTTATTATATGTGCACAAAATACTTTGCCGACGGCGACGTGCATAAATATTTTAATCCTTATAATTCACCTTACGACTCTTATATAAACTTTATGAATGTATTAGGTAATCTTAGCCGCCGTTGCTCCAAAGCCTCAGAAAAGCAAGCAGCGTCACCGACACCGCAACAAAAGGCGACAAAGCGGTTTTTGCAGGCGGGCTCACACATTAATAAACCGTCCGATTTGCAAACGATAACTCCATGTGCGCCGGCAAATCAGGTCTGATTCTGTACTGCTGAAAACAACTTCGACTTTCTCCCAACAGGGACTTTATAAAGGATTAATATAATAGGATAAAAGGAATGTCCAGGGGGCCTGATATATTCCCACGATGACGTATTCCGGAGCAAGATTGTGTTAGCACTGCAAAAAGCTGATAGTAGATGGTCCATGTTTCGCAACAAGCCTCATAATGGCAGCCCTGCAAAAGTAAGCATATCAACGGCCAACCAACCTATTGAAGATTTATTGACGAAGGAATGGCTGTTGACCAACGAGCACGGCAGCTATGCATCATCGACCATCGTCGGCTGTAATACTCGGGGATATCACGGGCTACTCATCGGCTCCCTTAACCCTCCGGTTAACAGGATAATGGCGCTGGCCTATTGCCTGGAGATGGTTATTGTTAAAGGACAGTCGTTTAACCTTTCGACGTTCGAATTCAACGACAAATTCACGCCGAGGGGCTTTACCCTTCTAAAACAATTCCGACAGGATTTCGGGGTACATTTCGACTACGAACTGGGCAAACTCAAACTGACTAAATCCACATATCTTCTCCGCGATAAAGATACAATAGCCCTTGTCTATGACTTTACCAAAGTTCCGGAACCGCTGGAGTTTGTTTCAAGGCCTTTCATCGGTCTCAGGGACTTCCACACCCTGCAGCAGTCTCACGCTCCGTTATGTTCCAAACGGCTCGGCGACAGCGTGCTGGTTCGTCATGATGTGCCGAATAGCTGTGAGTTATTGCTGAACTGCCCATCCGTGAACTTTGTCGTCGATCGTCAATGGTGGTTTAATTTCGTATATCGCAACAATAAAGAAAGAGGCCAGGATTTTACCGAAGACTTGTGGACCCCAGGCTTTTTCAAGCAACGGATAGAAAAACCGGGCAAAATTGTTTTATGGGCAACCCTGAGCCCTCCGCAATCGGCCTGCGAATCCGAAGAGCTGACAGGGCTTAATATCGATACAGTTCGAAAAAATCTGCTAAGGCATCAGGAAAATATAAAACACAAAGCCATATCGATGCAAGCATCGAAAAACGGGAATCAAGTATCGAATTTCGAGACACTTTGTCTGACTGCTGATGCTTTTATTGCAAAACGACACACAAATAATCACCACAGAACCACTATTTTGGCCGGCTACCCATGGTTTGCAGACTGGGGCAGAGATGCTTTTATTTCTTTACCGGGGCTACTACTGTCAACCGGCAGATTTGAGGAGGCAAAATCTGTCTTGACTACATTCGCCTCAGCAGCGGATGAGGGTATGATTCCAAATCGTTTTGATGACAGGAGCGGTACGGCTCACTTTAACAGCGTCGATGCTTCTCTTTGGTTTATCCACGCGGCTTTTCAATATCTGAAGGCCACCGGCGATTCAGATACTTTCAATAAGGAGCTAATGCCGACAATCCGCTGGATTATAGAGTCCTACCATAAAGGAACTCGATTCGACATCCATGCCGATGCCGATGGCCTTATAACAGCAGGTAATTACCAAACGCAGTTAACATGGATGGACGCCAAGTTCGATGGGCTCGCCTTTACGCCCAGATGTGGGAAAGCGGTCGAGATTAACGCCCTGTGGTATAATTCTCTCTGCCTGTTAGCTCAATTTTACGCCGATTGGGATATAGAAAACCCAGAGGATTCCGTAGATAGCCCCAATGATTATAAATCAATGGCAAAGAAAGTTCGGACCAGTTTTTGCGAACTATTCTGGAACGAAAGCAAGAATTACTTAAACGACAGCATCTTGCCTGATGGAGCGGTCGAAGACAGTCTCCGGCCAAACCAGATATTCGCTGTTTCACTACCGTTTTCACCATTGTCGCCATCACAGCAAAAAGCCGTTGTAAGGGCAGTGCGAAAACAGTTGTTGACGCCTTACGGGCTGCGAACATTGAACGTTCAAAGCAACCGTTATCATGGTATATATACCGGCCCGCAACAACAACGTGATGAAGCTTATCACCAGGGTACAGTATGGTCATTTCTGTTAGGGCCGTTTGTGGAAAGTTTCCTGAAGGTCAACGGATTCAGCCGCAAAAGCAAAAAAAAGGCGGCAGAATATATCCAGCCTCTGCTAAAGCACCTCACTGAGGACGGCTGTCTCGGGTCCGTTTCGGAGATATTCGACGGCGATAAGCCACACAAGCCAAAAGGATGCTTTGCTCAGGCATGGGGCGTCGCCGAACTCATCAGGGCGTATCAGTTGATAAACAGTTGATTGTTGAAGAACCACGAATAACAAGCCACAAACCAAATCACCTTCCGCCCTAATCCGTGTGCGCCGGC
>CBDURK010000223.1:0-5601 GCA_965369645.1 uncultured bacterium
AATGGGCGATGGGGGATTCGAACCCACGACCCGCTGATTAAGAGTCAGCTGCTCTGCCAACTGAGCTAATCGCCCTGATTTCTGCCTTTAATAAAATATTAGAGGCAAATTTTCAGTAACTTTACTATCGAGAGCAAGCTATTGCAAGAATTTTCCGCAGAAATTTAAGTTCCAGTACAACTCTTTTGCCTGTCAGTTAGTAAGAGCACCTCACAAAATGACTCTGCATTCAAACGGCTAATTTCGTTCCTGGACGGCGTTAGACTGCATCGACCATCCTCAGATGGCCTGCTTCTTCTGCCTTGCCAGAGACGAAAGTGCTCGTTTTCGGTGCTACGATTCATTTTGTCAGGCACTCTAAATATTCTTGCAAAGAAATCTCATTTGGTCTATAAATATATCTTTTAGTGAGTTTTTAATTTTTCAGTAGTTACGTAATGAAATACAAAGGGCACAAATGAGATACAGCCGGATGTTTATACCAACTGTCAAGGAGATTCCCGCTGACGCCGAAACAGCCAGCCATAAACTGATGATTCGTGCCGGCTTAATACGCAAAGTAGCCAGTGGAACATATACCTATCTGCCGTTAGGCTGGCGAAGCATGCTGAGAGTTATTGGAATCGTGCGTGAGGAGATGAACAAAGCGGGGGCACAGGAAATCCTGGCCCCGTCGCTGCAACCGAAGGAGCTTTGGGACAGAACCGGCCGGAGTGCTGATTACGGGCCAACAATGTTCTGCCTCGAAGACCGGCACGGCAGAATGAACGTCCTTGGCCCGACCGCTGAGGAGGTATTTACGTCCATGGTTGCCGGAGAGATAAAATCGTATAAGCAGTTGCCCATCAACCTTTATCAGATAAGCCCGAAATTCCGTGATGAGTTTCGCCCTCGATTTGGGGCGATTCGGTCTCGCGAATTCATTATGAAGGACGCGTACAGCTTCGATACAGATCCTGCAAGCCTCGATGTATCTTACAAGGCAATGTACGATGCGTATTGCGCTGTTTTCAAACGCTGCGGTCTTGAATACGTGATTGTTGAGGCTGAATCCGGCGAAATGGGCGGCTCCGGATCACATCAGTTTACTATCCCGTGCGAATCGGGCGAAGATACTATCGTTTACACCGAAGACGGCTCTTACGCGGCAAACCTGGAAAGAGCGGCAGTGGATCCATTGCCAAAAGATACGGCTAAAGATGAAATTCCGCTAATGGAAGAGGTACACACACCCAATGTCGGTAGTATCGAGGCGGTATGTGAATTTCTCAAGACAAAGCCTGCTCAGATGGTAAAGACGCTAATTTATTCTGTGGGAGAGGCAACAGTAGTGGTGCTGAGACGCGGTGATCATGATGTAAATGAGGAGAAGCTAAGGTTGGCTGTCGGTGGAAAACATGCAGAGCTGGCGGATGAAAGCACGATAGAAAAGGTTACCGGTGCGAAGGTGGGGTTTGCCGGGCCTGTCGGGATAGTTGGTAAGGTCGATACGATACTTATGGACCATGGGGTAGCAGCGATGCCTGTGTGGATAGCCGGTGCGAACAAGACTGATTATCACATAACTAATGTTGTGCCGGGCCGAGATTTTAATATAAGTGATGCCCAGCTTAGCGATATCCGCTGCGCCGTTGAGGGCGATACATATAACGGCAAGAAGCTGCTCTTTAAGAAGGGTATCGAAGTCGGGCAGGTGTTCAAGCTTGGAACCAAATACAGCGAAAAACTCGGCGCAAAGTTTCTCGATGAAGAAGGGACCGAGAATCCCTGTATTATGGGCTGCTATGGTATTGGAATAAACCGCATTGTTGCCTCGGCCATCGAAGGCGGCAATGACGACAACGGTATTATCTGGCCGATTAGTATTGCACCGTTCGAGGTGATTGTTACGTCCGTCAATCAGGACGACGACGATGTTGTTAAAGCAGCGGAAGACATTTACCAGGCGTTGCTCGATAACGGCATTGACGTATTGCTGGATGACAGAGTTCTTCGCGGCGGAGTGAAATTTAAGGATGCCGACCTGATTGGCATACCTGTGAGAGTCACTGTCGGTAAAAGATCTGTCGCCGAGGGCAACGTCGAGATAAAACTTAGATGTGAATCCGAAAGCCACAAAGTTGCGATTGAAAAGGCCGCAGATGAGGCGATTAAGCTGGTCGAGTCTTTGAAAAAACAGCTAAAGACTTAATGGAATATTTATAAGTGGTAATTATGAAATATTTTGAAATAACACGAAATTGAAAAGGAGAGAAACGATGAAGAAAGATAAACTCTCAAGACGGTCATTTATTGGCAATACTTCTCTATTGGCCGCCGGTGCAGTTGCCGGCTCATTGACAGTTACTGGAGGCGCCGCCATGTCTGATAATATCAAACGAATCGTTAAGATAGGTCGCATCAATCAATCCGTGAGCAAATGGTGTTACGGAAAAATTCCACTTGATAAATTTTGTGCGGCATGCAAGAAGATGGGCATAAAAGCAATCGACTTACTCGGCCCCAGGGATTTCCCTACTCTTAAGAAACATGGTCTTGAATGTTCAATGGTGAATACCCACGGCCTTTCGAAGGGACTAAACCGAAAAGGGAATCATAAGGAATACCTTGCAAAAATCCGCTCCGCAATCGATGCAACCGCAGAATATGAATTTCCGAATGTAATTACCTTCCCCGGTAACCGAGCAGGCATGGCTGATGATGTGGGTCTCGAAAATATGGTAACAGCTCTTAAGCAAGTCGCGGGATACGCGGAGAAGAAGAAGGTTACTATTTGCATCGAATACCTAAACAGTAAAGTAAATCATAAAGATTATATGTTTGATAAAATGGCGTGGGGAGTGGAAGTCTGTAAAAGAGTTGGGTCGGACAGAGTTAAAATTCTATACGATATCTATCACGCTCAGATTATGGAAGGCGATATAATCAGAACGATTAAAAATTATCACGAATATATTGGTCACTATCACACCGGCGGCAATCCGGGGCGAAACGAAATCGACGAGACGCAGGAGTTGTATTATCCGGCCATTATGCGCGCAATCGTCAAGACAGGTTACAAAGGATATGTGGCCCATGAATTTGTTCCAAAACGTGATCCACTGACTTCTCTCGCTAATGCTGTACGAATTTGCGATGTCTGATACAAAAACCAGGAACTCAAAACTACAAACTGCAAACTATAGATGTGGAAATTAAATGACCCTAAGCCGGTAAAGCTTATCATAGGAATTTTAGCTTCTAACTATCAATGCCTGCATACAGCGGCCGAATTGCTGAGTGACAAGTTCGGTAAGGTAGATCTTTCAAGCGAGGTCTGGCCATTTACCCAGACAGATTATTACAAGGAACAAACAGGCCCGCATATCTTAAGGCAGTTTATCAGCATTAAACGGCTGATAGAACCAGGTTTATTAGCCAAAATTAAGCTGCGAACCAACAAACTCGAACAAAAACTGGCAAAAAAACTGGCACTTCCATTGACAAGGCCGGTAAACCTGGATCCGGGTATAATCGAGCCATCAAAATTAGTCCTTGCAACAACAAAAAACTTTTCGCATCGTATATATATCGGCAAAAAGATATATGCTGAGGTAACGTTGATGTTCGACAAAGGTTATTGGCGACCGCAGGCTTATACCTATCCTGATTACAAACAGCAATGCTACTTCGATTTTTTTGATAAAGTCAGAATCCGATTATTGGAGCAGTTAAAATCGAAAAGTTAATCTTATTAGCAATAATTCTGTTTGCAGGCTCATTTGCACTGTCGGTTATTTTGACAATGATTGCCAAAAAACTGGCCATTCGAGCAGGATTGGTTGCTCATCCGGTCCAGGACAGATATCACCGAACAGTGATTCCCCTCGGCGGCGGTATCGCAATATTCAGCACAATTTCAATTGTCATCCTTGCAGGCATTGCAATAGTAAAATTTTTGGTCGCCCCCGGTCACCTCGATTGGCTCGGCAGTTCGCTTACAATCCATACAGAAGGCTTTTTAAGTAAAATCGGGCAGCTCGCGATTATATTGCTCGTTGTCCTTATTTTGTTCGCACTCGGCCTATGGGACGACAGGAAACATCTCAGCCCATTTTTCAAACTCGCCGTCCAGTTCGCGGCAGCGATAATCGCCGCTTACTTTGCAGATATAAGAGTTGAGCTTTTTATCGAAAGCAAAATAGTTACTTCTTTGCTTTCTGCGGTCTGGATAGTTCTGATTATTAACGCGTTTAACTTTCTCGACAATATGGACGGAGCTTCGGCGGGTATCGCCGTGATAATAAGCTGTATATTATTAACTGCCGCCGCTTTAAGCGGCCAGGTCTTTGTCGGCAGCTTGACACTGATTTTCATAGGAACATTGATGGGCTTTTTGGTATTTAATTTCCCCCCTGCCAAGATATTTATGGGTGACGCCGGCTCACTCGTTGTGGGATTTTTCTTGGCATTGCTGACCGTGCGAACCACATATTATCATGAAGCACTAAGCGGGCAATGGTATCCTGTTTTTATGCCTCTGTTGGTTATGGCGGTCCCGCTCTATGATTTCATCAGCGTGACACTGCTGCGCATAAGCCAGGGCAAAAGCCCTTTTATAGGGGACACTCAACATTTTTCCCATCGATTAAAAAGACACGGCTTGACAGATACTCAAGCAGTCCTGACTTTATACTTAGCTACGCTCTGTACGGGGCTTGGAGCGATTTTTCTCTATCAGGTTAATCTGACCGGGGCAATTCTAATCATTATTCAAACAGTTATGGTATTATCTATTATCGCTATTTTTGAAACCACCTCACATAATGATAAAACCAACGATTAATTCGTCCGAATCCAAAAGCAAAGCATTAGTATGCCTGGAATACATACTCCTTGTTTTGTGCGTTTGTGTAATTGTGCTTCGCACAACATTTACCGAAGGACCAACAGTACAAGCAACCGCACTGCCATCCAGTATTACTGACAGCATGTACGGCTTACCCATATGGAGAGCAGTGCTGATATCCTCGTTCAGTATGTTTGTATCAACTGCATTGATATTGTCCTTTGCAGCCTGGATTGTATTGAGTCTTTGCGGCAGGAAGTTTTCATACCGCATGAGCGGTATTGAAACAGGCTTGCTGCTTTTCTGTGTTGCCGCTGTTATTTCCAGTCTTACAGCGCCTGATAAGCGAGGAGCTATTAGCAGCTTCACCGGACTTGTAGCACCGATACTGATGGCTATGCTGTTAGTACAGATACTGGACTCACAGACAAAGATAAAACTCATCTTAGTTCTCATCGTTGCTCTGGGAATGGTCTCGACCCATCGGTGCTGGGAGCAGTATTCAGAGAACGAGCATTTGATTAAATATTACGAGCAGGATCCCGATGCAGCCCTCGCACAGCAGCGAATTACTCCGAACAGTCTGGAACATTTCCAGTTCGAACATCGTCTTTATTCAAAAGACGTCAGCGGTTTTTTCACAACAAGTAACTCCGCCGGTTCTTTCGCAATGATGGCGTCCTTTGCCGCTGTTGTTTTACTTATCGGGAGGTTTAAGAATCTAAACTCTGATCCTATTGGATTTGCCTGGTTGATTATGGGCGTCATAGCAG
>CBDURK010000224.1:0-5597 GCA_965369645.1 uncultured bacterium
AGCATTTGCCGGAGAAATATCCGGCTGAGGTATCTGCATGTATTTGAGAAGGGAAATTTGATTATGAAAGATAAGTGTCTTCTTGGGATTTGTTTTTTATTGGTCGTTATAAACGTTGTTGGTTGTCGTAAGAAATCAGATTCTACGCATGAGCCGCAGCCACGGCCTCAGACGGCAGGTTCGATGGAAGAATCCAGTCAGACCCAGGCTGAGTTTGAACGGGTGTTTAAAGATAAACTGGAGGCGAAAAAGCCGGTGGCGAAAGTATCCACTACGGCCGATGATGTTTCCGAAGGCCAAGCTGATTTTTCTGATACTCAAGCTGACGAGGTCGAGTACTTTGCCCTTTTTATGGAGAGCAAAAAGGTAGGCTACGCCATCCAAAGCCGTGAAGTTGAAGGTGAAAAAGTTACTACTTCCGTGGAACTTAAGATTACCCTGAGCCGGACAGGAATTCCGGTTAGCGTCCAGACCCAGGCAGTCACTTTCGAAACAATTGAAGGTAAACCTCTCGGTTTCGAGCTTGTACAGGCAATGGGGATAATAGCCAGTAAAACGACAGCAACAATCGACGAGCAGGGCAAAGTAAAAGTAAAAACAGGCCAACAGGAAGTAGAATTTGATTGGCCGGATGGAGCGGTAATGTCCGAAGGGATGCGGCTGCTGCATTTAGAGCGCGGCCTTACGGAAGGAACCACATACGACGTAAAGGTGTTTGACCCGAGTATGATGCAGGTTGTCGATGTAGAGGTTAAGGTTGGTTCAAAGCAAAATGTTGACCTGCTTGGCCGTGTGGTTGCGTTAATAGAAGTTAAGAGCACAATAAGTTTACCTCAAATAGGTCCAATGATCAGCACTGAGTATTATGACGATGAGCTGCGTCTTCAGAAAAGCGTTATGCCGGTAATGGGCATGACCATCGAGCAGGTAGCCTGCAGCAAGGAATTCGCTCTCGGAGAAATCGATGTTCTTGAGGTGGTTGACAAGATGTTTATGAAAAGTCCTGAACCTTTAGGTGATATTGGCTCAGTCAGGTCGATTACTTATCACCTGAGTCCAATACAGGAAGCGGCTGATTTGAAAATACCATCCGGCGATAATCAGAGAGTTGAGCGACTTAGTAATGGTAATTTAATCTTAACAGTCGAGCCTGTTGCCGCACCGGAGGGAGTGAGCTTTCCTTATAAGGGCAACGATCCGGAGGCACTCAAAGCTCTTGAGCCGTCACGATATGTCGAGAGCGATCAAGAAGTTATAATTGACCTTGCGAAGCGGGCTGTCGGCCGGGTTAGTGATGCTGCCGAAGCGGCCCGAAGGATTGAGACGTTCGTGGCTGATTACGTTTCAGACAAGAGTTTGTCGGTCGGCTATGCATCGGCGGCAGAAGTTGCGGCCAGCAAGCAGGGCGACTGCAGCGAACACGCTGTACTTGCCGCGGCGTTGTGTCGTGCTGTCGGGATTCCGGCCCAGGTGGTAACGGGACTGGCATACGTAGAACAGTGGAGAACTGTTCAGCACGGATTTGGCGGTCATGCCTGGACGCAGGCGTATATTGGTGGCAAATGGATCGGATTGGATGCGGCCTTCAGTGGCGCCGGTCTTGGCGGCTACGATGCCGGACATATCACCCTGGCGGCAGGCAGCGGAAATCCTGAGGACTTTCTTAACTTAATCGGCACGATGGGGCAGTTTAAGATTGACAGGGTGGAGGTCAAAAAAAGATAGCGGCTCTTATTCGAACTGGATGTCGGTTAGGATGAATTGGACGTTGGTGTTTCCGTTGTAGGTGTTGAGCTGCGGCTGATAGGCGACGTTGAAGAATTCGTTTTCGAGCAGCTTTTTTTCCAGTTTTCCGAACCTGAAACCGATACATCGGATGGCATTTGTATTGTCGGTTATGGCAAGCTGAAGATGCTCACGTCCGGAGCCGACTCTTCTTGGCGGAGAGGCCAGACGAACCCCTTTCGTGGCGAAAACAGGCTTGGGATTACCCTGCCCGAACGGGCCGAGCATTTGCAGTTCGCTAACCATTTCTGCATGGAACTCGGCTAATGGGGCCACCGCATCGATGTGAAGTTTTGCGGAGACATCGTTTTCGTTGAGGTTTTCTTTTGCATAGGCTTCGAAATCCGCGGTGAACGAGTCTATTTTTTCGGTTTCGATAGTTACGCCGGCAGCCATTTTGTGACCGCCGAAGCGGATTAAGTGCTGTGAGCAGGCTTCGATTGCGCTTAGCAGACAGAAACCATGAATTGAACGGGCGGAACCATGAGCGACGCCGTTTTCGGCGGTACCTGCATTAAGCATAATCGTCGGACGATAGAATTTATCGACTATTCTCGAAGCGACGATACCTATTACGCCGGTGTGCCAGTTTTCGTTTGCGAGAACAATGCTTTTGCGGTCGGGGTGATGGAGGTTTCGTTCGACTATCATCTCACAGGCCTGCTTGAAAATCTTTTTCTCGTATTGCTGGCGCTTGCTGTTTTGCTCTTTGAGGTATTCGGCTATCTGCATCGAGCGAATCTGGCTATCGGATGTGAGCAGCTCCACAGCCAAGCGGGCGTGTCCCATTCGTCCGGCGGCGTTTAGCATTGGGGCAAGGCGAAAACCGATATGGAAACTGTCGAGCTGCTGCCCTGTAAGGCCGGCCGATTCAATCAGGGCCTGTATGCCGTAAAGCTTGCACTGGGGCAGTGCTTTTAAACCGTAGCTTGTCAGGGCCCTGTTTTCACCTCGCAGGTCAACAATATCGGCGACGGTCCCCATTGCGGCTAAGGTCGTGGCATTTAACATAAATTCGCGTAACGTCGGTTCGAGCCTTTGGCCTGAGTTGAATTCATTGGCAATGGCCCAGGCCAGTTTATAGGCGACCAAAGCCCCGGCGGAGGCCTGGTTCGGATATGATTTTTCCAGTGCGGGGTGCACGATGGCGACAGCTTCCGGTAGCTTGCCGTCTGGCTGGGGGCTTAGCTGGTGATGGTCGGTTATGATTAAATCAAGCCCAAGCTGGCTGGCGAGCTGTGCCGAGCCGTATGCGGTGACGCCACAATCGACAGTGACCAGAAGTTTTGTGCCGGATTTTGCCAGAGTCCGGATGGCTTCTTCGTTCAGGCCGTAGCCTTCATCGATACGATGCGGGATATAATAATCAACATCGGCGCCGAGCAGTGTTAAAAGCTGCCAAAGGATTGAGACGCCTGTAATACCGTCCACGTCATAGTCGCCATAGATGGTGATTTTTTCCTTGTTTTTAACGGCGTGCTTTAGCCGGTGAACCGCCGGGGCGATTCCCGGCATTTGGGCGGGGTCGATAAGCTGTGTCAGTTTGGGCCTTAAGAAAGCGGAAGCGCTTTGGGTGTCTGTTATTTCGCGATTGATTAAGAGCTGTGCTAAAACAGGTGAAATATTCAGCGACCGTGCAAGCTCAGCGGCGCGGTCGTCCGGAGGCCGGATAGCCCATTGTTTTTTGCAATAGCTGTCGATTTTGGATTGGCTGCGTAGAGACGCCGGTTGTGACTTGCCGTGTTTGGCGTCTATTTGCATCCGTGCAGAAGATTGCATCGAGAGTTCGTCCTGTTCTTTATTTTTGGTTTGCCTGTCCATCACCTTTTAAAGCAGGCGCAGGTGTTATATTACCGGTTGCTTTTATACCAGAAAAGAGTAGTCAATTGCAAGGATTGTTTTCTTAGAAGTTGCTTCCAGGATTCTTATGTCCGCCATTTAAGTTTCGTTATGCTTTGGTCGTTGGTGGTGTTTCCGGCTATGGCGTGCAGTTTGAAATCGCCGCCTTTGGCGGTCAGGCTGGCTTCTACCCAGCCGACGGGGTCGTTGTCGTTGAAGTTATACCCAACAGCCGGGAGATTGATAAGATGAATTCCTTCGTATTGAGTAAACTTATATACGTGAGAGTGGCCATAGACTATAGCTTTAACCTTGCGAATCGGTTTAATGGCGGAAAGAAGCCTGGGCAGATCCAGCAGGTCGCCGTCGCCGTCTTCCAGAGAGTGGTGGAAGCAAAGGATTGTCGGCGTATCGTCACATTCGGTCAGAAAGGTTTGGAGCCATTGCCTTTGTGCTTTTCCTAATAAGCCGGGCACTTTATTAACGTAGAGGAGTGAATCCATAATAATCAGACGGGCGGGCGGTTTTTCGGCGACTACAACGTGCTTGCCCTTGACGGGTTGTTTTTCTCCGGAGACTTCATCAAAGACCTTGACGAAGTTGTCGCGGTTGTCGTGGTTGCCGAGCGCCATAAAGACGGGTCTTTTTTCGGCGATAGGTTCGAGCAGTTTCTTAAGATTTTCATAATCTCCTGGCTCGCCGGTCAGCCGGGCCAAGTCGCCGGTGATGGCAATGCCATCGGGCAAAGCGGAGATAATACCGGGAACGGCTTTTTGCAGGTTCTGATAGGGATAGAATCCCCGGTAGTTGTTGTTAACATCTTCGGGGATATGAGTGTCGGATAACAACGCCCATCGAGATGGCTGGAATTGGGTTCTTTTCAGGCCCGGGGCGCAGCCTGTATTTAGGGCGGCTACGGTTCCGAGGGCGGCCAAAGAGGTTTTGATGAAATTTCTTCTATTCATTGATTTGTAAAAAATTTCTGCCATGATATCCTGCCTTTTTTAAGAACCTGAATTGTTTCGTCACGAAGTGCTTATATAAACGGAACAGAGTGTGAATTGCAAGGCTAATTTTTCAAGCTCCGGGTAAACTCAAGCGGAGAGAATATAGGGATGAAAAAGAAATATCGAATGTTGAACAAGAAATGTCTAACATCAGAGGGAAGGGTTATTGTTTTTAGGCATTCAGTATAAGTTTTATTTCACTTATTAAATTCGGCAGGTGTTTTGTAACGGCCTGCCAAACAATTGCCTCGTCAATAACATCATAACCATGAATCAGTATATTTCTGAATCCTATGATACGATGATGCTCAGAAATCTTGCCAAGTAATTCATCATCTTTGGATTTGATCCTGTTAAGAGCTTCGCCGATAATTTCGAAGTCTCGCTCTACAGCTCTTTGTGTAACGTGGCTGGCCTGATATGCCTTGAAATCCATTCCACGAACAAAATTCTGTATCTCCTCGCCGGCCTGTAGGACATCAACAAGGTTTTTTCTTGTATCATCGTTCATAAATGATAATCCTTGTCCTGTCGATGGATTCTCTGAAGATGGGATTTTTGAATTTTTTATCAACAACCAGATCAACGTCTCGTCTAAATATCTTCTCAAGCTGCTCCTTCAATTCGAAATATTTATCAAAAAGGTCAATATCTTCGCCTGAATCGAAAATCACCAGAACATCGACGTCGCTGGTACGAGAAAAATTTTGCCCCAACGCCGAACCGAACAGACCTAATCTTTTGACTGGCAAATGCCGACATACTCGTTCAACTTCCGGCTTTATCTTTTCAATATTAATCATAACTATACTAAAGTATATCCTGCCAGAAGCAAAATCAACAATAATGATTTTCAGGAAAACAACTGCTATGAAATTGGGAAGTATTGTTTTGATTCCCCAAATCTTCAATTGGTTTATCAGGATCATAAGTACACTTTAACAACTAAAGAAGCTGATCTCCTAA
>CBDURK010000225.1:0-5583 GCA_965369645.1 uncultured bacterium
GGTCGTCTGGCCTGTCTGAATGCCGCTTCGGGCGATGAGATTTGGACGGTCAATATCCTCGATAGGTTCGGTGCCAAAAATATCACCTGGGCTTTGACTGAATGTCTGTTGATAGATGGTCCGCGGCTAATAGTAACCCCCGGGGGGGGAAAGGCCCTGATGGCCGCACTTAACAAACACAACGGCCGGACGGTTTGGACTACCGAAGCTCTCGGCGATGACAAGGCCTCTCACAGCTCACCTATTCTATTCCAATACGCCGGACGCAGGCTGATTGCCAATTGCTCGGCGGCGCATGGTTTCGGTGTTGATGCCGACACCGGTAAGCTGCTATGGACCGTCCCGCTGAAAAATCCGCACGGAGTCAACGCATCTACCCCGGTATATGGTTCCGGCAAGGTGTACTATGTCACTCCCTATGCCGAGAACGGCAGGCTCTACAGACTTGCTCCAGATGGACAAGGCATGACTGCCGAGCATATCTGGACTTCACAACTCGATACCGTAACCGGCGGGGCGGTACTTGTAGATGGCACCCTGTTCGCCGCCGGATATAAAAATTCCAAATGGTGGTTCGGAGTCGATTGGCAGACAGGTAAAACGAAATATGAGCTAAAAGGTCTTACTACGGGAGCGGCCATATACGCCGACGGACGACTGTATTGCCTCGACGAGAGCGGCACAGTAGCCCTCTTAAAATGGGGTAATAACTCTCTGGAAATAGCCGGGCGTTTTCGCCTGTTTTCTAAACGTACAAAAGATGCCTGGGCGCATCCTGTCCTGCTCGATGGTCGGTTTTATCTTAGATATCACGATACACTTTGGTGTTATGACGTAAAGAAATGACTATAGTCTTAGTATAGAGAAGGATCGCGTAATGGACAAAAATACTCGCTGGATAATAACCCGCCGGACATTTTTGAAATCGTCCATAGCCTCATTAGCCGGCCTGCCCTTTTCATGTGCCATCAATAATAGCCCGAAAGCCAGGCAACGCACCGCTCGTTTCGGTATCGTTACCGACTGCCATTATGCCGATGCCGATGCACAGGGCACACGTTTTTATCGCGAATCCCTCGATAAACTTTCCGAGTGCGTGACTCTAATGAACACCGAAAGGGTTGATCTTCTTATCGAACTCGGTGATTTCAAAGACCAGGACAAACCGCCGGTCGAGAAAAACACCCTTTCGTATCTTCAGGCCGCCGAGAAAGTGCTCGAAAGATTTAACGGCCCGACTTATCATGTCCTCGGCAATCATGACATAGACAGTATTTCTAAAATGCAGTTTCTAAAACGGGTGGTCAATACAAATATAGATTCCAATCGCAGTTATTACTCATTCGATTCCAATGGTCTGCACTATGTTGTACTCGACGCCAACTACCGGACTGACGGTACCGACTACGATCATGGCAATTTCGATTGGACCGATGCGAACATTCCTCCCAAAGAGCTGGATTGGCTCAAAAAAGACCTCGCCGCGACACCCGGGGCCGTTATCGTTTTCATTCATCAACTGCTCGATGGCTCCGGCTCAGTCTATGTGAAAAACGCGGCCAAGGTTCGACAAGTTCTGGAAGCTTCCGGAAAAGTGCTCGCAGTCTTCCAGGGACATCATCATTCCGGCAGCTACAGCAACACCGCAGGAATCCACTACTATACATTGAAAGCGGTCGTTGAGGGCCAGGGCCCCGACAACAATTCCTACGCAATCGCCGAGGTCCATCCGGACGGCAGCATTACTGTCACCGGTTATCGAAAGGCGCTGAGCAAGCAGCTCACATCGAGCTTGGCAACATCAAGTGGATAAACTTCTTGCGCTGCATCAGGTTGATTGAAAAAAATAAGAGGATTTATTAATAATGTTCAAGAACGTATCTAAAAGGGAGAATAAAATGAACCGAACTGTATTACTACTCACTGTAACGTTGGCCATTGCATCTTCATCTTTGACAATATGTAACGCCGAGGAGGCCATTGAGCCAAAGCAAAAGATTATGCTTTTCGACGGCAGCAGCTTTGACGGCCTGTATCGATATTTGAGAAACAATCAGGGCAACGTGGATGATACATGGAAAATCAAACCGAGAGGCATTCTCGCCTGCGCCGGTAAACCGGCTGGTTATATCCGTACAGTCAAAGCATATAAAAACTACAAGCTTCACTTTGAGTATCGCTGGCCGGCCCATCCCGGAAACAACGGGGCACTTGTCCACATGGTCGGCGAAGACCGCGTATGGCCCAAGAGCCTTGAGTGCCAGGGCGGCTTTCACAACCAGGGCGATTTCTGGGAAATTGGCGGCTTGGAATTTAACGAGCATAAAATCGGAGGCCATCGCGTCCGGGGAAGGCGAGTTCTCAAGTACGGTGAGCATAATGAAAAAGAGCCCGGTCAATGGAACGTTTATGAGGTATGGTGTGTCGGCGGGACCGTCCGGCCGTATGTCAACGGCAAGCTCATGAATGAAGCCACGGATTGTTCTGTAACAAGTGGAAAGATATGCCTGCAGAGCGAAGGCGTCCCAATCGAATACAGAAATATCTACATCGAGCCTGCGAAAGATATACCCTGGCCGGTTAAGCCTGCCGAAAAAACCGTCCTGTTCAATGGTAAAGACCTCGACGGCTGGGTTCGCTTCATTCCCGACGACAAAGCCGACACAGATAAGAACTGGGCTGTCGATAAGGTATGGTCGGTTCGTGACGGCGTTATTCGATGCGAAGGAAAACCAAATGGCTATATCCGCACGGTCGAAAGCTACGCGAACTACAAACTGCACCTCGAATGGCGCTGGCCGGAAAAACCGACAAACAGCGGTGTGCTGCTGCACCGCGCGGGTATCGACAGTGTCTGGCCAAGGTGCGTAGAAGCACAACTAGCGCATGAAAACGCCGGGGATTTCTGGCTGCTTAACCATTCGATAATTAATGTCGATGGTGAGCAAATAGGGCCAAAGGACTACGCAAACGCCAAGAAGAAGCATCCCTCGAATGAGAAGCCACTCGGCCAGTGGAACTCTTATGATATCGTCTGTGACGGCAAAACGGTCACGCTTTATGTCAACGGTCTGCTTCAGAACAAAGGCGCCAACAGCAATCCTTCGCACGGCCCGATTTGCCTGCAAAGCGAAGGCAGCCCTATCGAGTTTCGCAATATTTATCTGGAACCGATTCCGAAGAAATAAAATTTCGGTCATGCCTGCCGATACCGGAATTGTCATAGTCCCGGAATGGATTTTTCGGTAAACTTGATGATTTCATTCATCATCAGGACCGACTGGTATGGAAAACGCCCAACGGCAGTTTCACCCGAAAGCATAACGAAGTCGGTACCATCGATAATTGCGTTTGCGACATCGGTTACCTCGGCGCGCGTCGGCTTGATGTGTTCGGTCATGTGTTCAAGCATCTGTGTCGCTGTAATTACGAACTTTCCCGCCGCGTTGGATTTTTTTATTATCCGCTTTTGGATTATGGGGACTTCATGAATCGGGACAGCAACGCCCATATCGCCGCGAGCTATCATTATCCCATCCGCGGCATCAATTATCCCGTCAATATTATTTATCGCCTGCCTGCTTTCTATTTTTGCCACTATCCGGCATTTGGGCAATCCCGGCTTTATCAGTGAGGCGGCCTGGAGAACATCATTTGCATCCCGCACAAACGATAAAGAGATATAGTCAACGCCGTGTTTGATACTAAACTCAATGTCCTTTTTGTCCTTTGCGGTTATCCCTTCGAATTCAAGCTCCACATCGGGAATATTGATGCCTTTTCTTTCCTTAAGGATACCGCCCTCGACAACCACCGCTTTAATGCTGCTTGCCGAGTTGCTCTTTACGCGTAGGACCATATTTCCATCGTCAATATATATAAGTGTACCAGGTCGTATCCCGTCCAAATCACCTTTGTAGTCAAAAGGTATCGTTCGCGGCCCGCATGCTTCGGCGTCGTTGGTCAGCCAGACTACTGTGCGGTTCTTTAATAATCTGGTATTAGTACCTTTGAATCGCCCGATTCTGATTCTAAAACCCGCCAGGTCCTGCATTATTCGAATGTGCCGTCTGTATTTGCTGTTGAGCTTACGAACAAGCTGTATCGCTTCGAGATGTTTGTCATAACTGCCGTGGGAAAAATTCAGCCTGACTACGTCCAGACCGGCTGTGAACATTTTCCGCAGGACAGTGTAATTGCAACTGGCCGGGCCTAAGGTGGCGACTATTTGTGTTCTGGGCATTCTATCAAGTTCCTGTACCTATGATAATTGTCTCTGAGTTTGTCATATAGGCACTATAGATGATGATTTGTCAATAAGCAAACGTCAGACTTGCCCGGAAAATATCAAACTTTCCGCCCCTTACCCGCTAACGATCATTGTTGGAAATTGCAGTACTCAGGCCTGGATAACAAACAGCCTGTTTTATTCACAGAAGAACCGGAACACAGAGATTATCACCACTTCTGGCCGTACGATGGCAGTGTTCGCACATATACTTCGCATCTTCTACTAAAGCATTGTATTCCTGCTCATTTGTCAGATGAAAACCTTGGGATCTAATATAGCACAGGTGCTCATTATGCAGTTCCGAGTCACATATCGAATCATTTTTTAAAGTTTCCTGAAGCATGATGAATGTCTCCTTACTAATAAATTCTAAGTCAAAGGCTAATACGACATTGCTGCCAAAGGAGTTCACACCCATTTATCGCAGAAATAATATTTAAAATATCCCTCCTCTACTCGAAAATGAGCGTGCCGAATTTTTCGAACTCGTGAAAACTGCCTCCTACCCGGGCCCAGTCCCAGCTTGTGCTCTTACCGTCATCGTAATCAACGCGATAGAAATTGGCCCGCCACCGCGTTCCGGGCTGTGGGGGAACGTTTTGCAGGGGTTTGAGTAAATCGTACGGCACAAAAACCTCGGCCTTCCAGCCCGCCACTCTGGCACCAGATTGTTTCGGACCGCCGACAGTCGTCGTGGCCGTTTGCGTTTTTCGTTTACCATCATAATGCCATGGCCGCCAGCCGAGGAACTCGCCGCCGAAATTTGGGATGAGAATCGGCAGCTCGAAACCAAGCGGCGAAATTTCATATTCGAAGTAAACCGGGTACTGCTCGTCCGGCCACAGGAAGAATTCAAACACATCTTCATTCCACAAATCGAGAAAATCAGCCTTCATAGTAGCGGTAATCTTACGGTCCTCGGCATCCATTAATACGTACAGTCCGGTCTCGGAGTAGAGCATCTTTACCTGGGTCTTATACTTATGACCATCGGTGGCACGCAGGTTCAGCGGTTCCCAGTCGGTTTTCTTCCAGGCGGACGCATCGCCCCGGCCGTTTACCACAAAATCTTCCGTCCGCCGGATCCGCAGTGTTTTGGCTGAAGGCCGCCCGAAGAATATTCGCTCGGCGTTCTTGTGATAAATCTTTTCCAGCACATCATCCGGTAGAAACAGCCCGTAAATCATCCAGAAGCCCTGCCTCTGATGCCCTCCCGCGCAGTCGAAATACTCATCGTCGGTTTCCAGAAAGCGGTAATATATCCGATATGCGTCGCGGCGGGGCGTAGTATC
>CBDURK010000226.1:0-5580 GCA_965369645.1 uncultured bacterium
CGCGGGAGTCACGTCCTCAGTAAAAACCGGAGTTGTGACACTGAATTCTGTCCATTCTTCAGTCATAGTAAAGACCTGGCCACCATATGACTCCCACGGGTCTTCTCCTCGCTCAGGTTTGAAACGGATTTCCAGATCACCTTCCTTGCTCTTGAGAAAGGCAGAAAGAGTGTAATGCTTGCCCGCTTCAAAAACAAATGCATCATGTTGCAGACCAACATCCCAGTTATTTGCACCTGCAGCGGGAGCCGGAACCACGATATGCAGGGCATAATCCCCCTCAATCGGTTTTTCGGAAACCGCTGCGCCGTCTAATGTTTGCACCACTTCCAATGTAGCACCACCGTATTGGGTAAACGGACTTTCGGTACCTTCCTCAAAGCCTCCATTAGTTAGCATATTTTCCTGTGCCTGGCCTGGATTGAGCCCCATAAATCCTATCAACAAAACTGCTGTCAACCAGATTATTCGACTTCTCATAATACTTACTCCTATTAAAAAGTTACGATAACAACGAATATGCTTTGGCCACACGCCGAAACATTTGTTGTTCTATAAATGCAAATCGCTGGTAGAAATGTGATAAATCAAATCTTAAAAACAAAGTTATTTTCAGAAACAACCTGTGGACTTGTGTAATCACACCTCCTATATTCCAAAGAATAAACTTTTTCCACCCCACATAGGGCAGTAATCTACTTATATCCATATGTATATATACGGATATAAACTTCGCCAGTTTATTTATACCAAATTATACAGGTTTTCGTCAAGGAAAAACTGCACTGTTAGGGGGGATTCAGAGTTACTATTTGTGAGAATTATCTTATAACCTGTTTTTTTAGATCTGCTGCCAACCAAGCCAACAGTCAATACAAAAGGGGCTTATACCGAGATTCGGTATAAGCCCCGAGTTGATACATAAACGTTCACCTAAAAAGGACAAAGCCCTTTTATTTGGGAGATCCTGTAAGCTGTAAATTGTCGATTGCCCACCACCAGTCATTTCCGGCTTCGAATAAACCAAACGTCAATACAACGGTCGTAGCCCATGGGGGATTTTCCAAATTGAGAGTAATAGTTTCATTGGTGGAATTGTCATCCTTAAAATTCGGACTCGCTGAATCGGATTCCCACAGGAGCACCTCGATAGGTTCGGAACCATCGTAAGAGGCGGTTATATTCGCCGTCTGGTGATAGTTGCTGTCGAATTCCGGGCGCCAGCTCGAATCGAACTTAAGCTGAACCGTACCTGCCTGAGCTTCAGAGATATCAATCGCTGGCGTACTCATGAAAGTCTTGTACCAGCCTTCAGATGCCGAATCTGTATGAGCGGCATCGTCCCATTCATCCGGGTCGGCCACAGCAACGGCGCCCAGGCCCAATGTGAATTCCGTACGTCTTTGATCACCGGCTGCATTGATCCACCAATCCTTGTCAGCGATGGCCCAACCGGCCCAATCGGCTACACCGTCAGTCTCCGGATCACCTATTCCCGGAACACCACTTTCGTCAATAAACCAGCCTTCCGGCGGAGTGTCCGTCCAGACACCTTCAGTACCCGCGGATTCTTCCGGGCTCGTACCCAACTCCACGACCTCGAAATCCTCTTCAAACAACAGGAGTCTTCCTACAGGAGCCGGGGCGGTAGCTAATCGAATATCATCAAAGAATACCGTACCTGAGCCGCCGGCCTGTGGATTGCTCTTATCACCAAAACCAATAGAAATAGAATTGACGTTGGTGAGGTCCACACCCAGGGCTGCAATCGCCTGCAGATCGATATTCCAGGCCGTCCAGATACCTGTCTGCGCTGCATCAAGATCATCATTATTGACCACTGCACTGCCGTTGACAGCAACATACATCTGCTCAGCGGCATTTGTCCTGTTACCCTTGGAATAAATTATTAACGTTGTAACACCATTCACTGTCCAGTTACGGTTGGAAGTTAATGTCAGGGTTGCCTCAGAGTTCCCGGCAGCGTTGTCGTAGAACAACGGCATTGACTGAGTTCCGCTGCGAACGATAGTCTGCTCAGCAAAAGGTGGATTTTCATAGCCCACGAGAGCTCCGTTTGTCGGGTCACCAAATCCATCCACCCAGGCCAGATATATCCTGTTACTCCCGGGCTCTTCTTCATTAAGGTCATTGTAGGATTCGAAATCATCGACTACGAGGAAGCCGGCTGTCGTGAAGCTCCACAAAAGTCCTTTAACAGGATTGCCCGCATCATAAGCTGCATCGACGCGCCAGTAATACACCGTGTCCCAGTCAAGTTGGCCGGGGTCCAAAATCTCCTCACCGGCAGCTTTGTTGCCTTTGTACTCCGGCGAAGCTGTCGTGGCACTGTTCACAGCATCGGCATCGGTACCGAGGTATATATCGTGCGAAGAAGCAGTATCTGCCGGTGTCCAGCTCAGAATCGGCGATTGGGTTACATCCACAGCACCATTAGATGGATTCGGGGCCCCGGCGGCGCCAATTGTCGTAAAGCTCCAGACATCACCCTTAAAAGTTTCGATGGCATCGAATTGATCGACACGCCAGTAATAAACCTTCTCTGCTTCGAGCGAGTCCGGTGAAAAGGTTTTGGCTGCCTGGTTAGATCCACCGGTGGCGCTGTCAACTTCATCAAAGCTGGTGCCGATATACACTGTGTGTAATTTAGCACCGAAACCTTCCTTCCAGCTCAACTCTACATTCAATTCTGCAAACTCAGCACCATCAGGGGGACTGGGATTTGTTGCAATCTTCGCTGGTATCGAAAAGCTCCAGATACTGCCTACCTGTGTGGTACCGTCATCCTGTACCTCATCAATCCGCCAGTAGTAAGTTGTACCCGGAACAAGGCCATCCGGAAAAGCAAATCCCGGAAAGCCGACGACATAAAATTTTGTCGTTTGATTGCCCTGGAATGTATCTTCGGTACCATCTTTCACATTGTCAAGATTGTCGCCGAAATAAACATCGAACGAGGCTCCGGCTCCCTCCCATCCAAGGTTTGCCCATGTATCTTCATGTACAGCACCGTTGGCAGGGGTAGGATTCGAAGTACCTGCCCATCCATTGCCGGCTATGCTCAATACCAGAACCAAAGAAATCAGAAAAATTATTTTTTTACACATAATAGTACTCCCAAAAAAGAATTAAGACAATTATTGATTATGCTCTGGCCACACACCAAAACATTTGTGGTTTTTCGAAATGTGAACTGTCGATTGAAAGGTGATAATATTCACTTCGGAACACAAAGTCGCTGATACCCCTAACTCCGTGTTTTGCATAATATTCATCCTCCTCTACTTGGAAAACCAAAAGAATTTCCCAATGCAGGTGCCGGAATTCGCAGAAATCTGCTTTTCTGACTTCTCTCAGGGAGCAGACTCTGCAAAGCCACAAGTTCAACAAACATTATTTATACCAAATCACTCGTTTGTTCGTCAAGAGAAATCGCTCGAATTATTCATGTTATAACCAATAATTATTGGTAAAATGGGGCCTATACCGAAATAAATCAATACAGGCCCCGAATTGAATAAACCTCAATATCAACCAGGCAATTGTAATTACCCTGAAAAACTCTAATCTACAGTCGCCTTATCAATTGCTCTCTGAGAGATGGTCCACATTCGCCAGGTTTTAGCGGGCGGCATTTTTCAATACAATATTCAATATTTTACGTACCTTGGTTGAATTAGGGTCTATCTTTAAAGCAGTGCGAAGTTCTCTTAGAGCCTCTTCTCTGTGTCCTTGTTCTTCCAATATTATGCCCAGATTGTAATGCAGATCTAAATTATCCGGTACGAGTATCAAGCCATTGCGATATGTTTCCATCGCTTCATCGACCTTGCCCTGCTGGTACAGCAATAATCCCAGATTATTGTATGCTTGTGCCTGATCCGGTTTTATTCGAATCGTCTTAGAATAATGTTCAACAGCTTTATCGATTCTGCCCTGAACGTGATATGCCAATCCTAAATTGAAGTAAGCATCAGCAAAGAAGGGATAGATTCGTATTGCCTCTAAATTATGTGCGATAGCTTCATCGAGGTCTCCCTCTTTGCCAAATAAGAAACCTAATTTGGCATAAGCCTCGAAACAATTTGGCATATGATCCAGAACCAAACGATACTGTCTGGCAACAGCGTTGTGGTTTCCCAAATCTTCCAGTAATTCGCCGTATTTCCAATGCAGCCACCAGTCTGAGGGTTTTTGTTGAATCGCCCAGCGATACTGACCTTCAACTTCATTAAGAACCTTCGGTGATAGAGAATCCTCAAGAGCCTTGAGTTTCTGCTCCATTTGACTGATACGCTGGTCATTGTAGAGTTGGTTGGTGAAAGGTGCCTGCTTAAAATAATCATTTAGAATTTGACTATAAATCTTGTACATGTCCCAATCAGTGTACGCTAAAAGTCGAGCACATTCTTCCTCGGTCGGGAAAGAACGTTCATCTGCCTTTTTAAGTTTTATCCGCTCCGGAAGTATCTTTTCCACTATCTCGAAAATTTCACCGGCCAAAAGAGAATTTCCTTTGAAATTCATGTGTACGTGCTCTAAAAAAAGTTCTTCGCCGGCAATTCCATGGGGGCTGTTTTCATCAAATGTCCTCACCGCATCCAACAGGTAAACACCTTCAGCAGATTTTTCACAAGCTATATTACGAATAATCTCATTAATCTGATTGTCAGCACGAAAGCGCAGCGTATCCAGTTCGCGAGCTTGAATATATCTTTCCCTGCTCTTTTCATATTTTCCCATCGCCCAATAACACCGCCCCATCCGAAACGGCAGATTTGCATAATAACTGTCAATTTCAGCGGCTTTTAAGAACCATTCTATCGCCTGGGCATAATCGCCGGTTGTCTCATATTTGACACCCTGCTGATAAAGCTCGTCGAAGTATTTTTTCTCAGCGTCTGTCAGATCATGCCTATGTAGTGAGGAGAACGGCGGGCAGTCCTTTAAATTACCGGGCACCGTGCAAAAAATGATATTTATTCCGCTTCTGCAGGCAAGGCGACGAATATCCTGAAGGTTCCTCTGAAAGTGCCGGTAAACGATTCTTAGGTTAGTATTGTCGGCTGTTACCTGTTTTTCGAGAAACATTGTTAAGCCGCGCCAAACTTTCGGGACACCAGCAGAGCCTGATGATTCCAGCAGATTAGTGATAAGCTGGCCCAGCTTAGTAGCCTTAATTGCAATTGCGAAGCGTATGAGAAATAGATTGGAGCTAAGTGGCGAAAAGACGGTTCCGGCGCCGTATGGCCCGACCACTTCGTTGTTGCCGAGGTATATGATAAACAGATCACTTTGATATCGTGTGCAATCGTCAGCGATTTCACGCACTACATGAGAATTTATGGCGGGCATCGCGGGGATAATCACTTCGAAATTCGTATCCGGATACTGCTGGCGCAGCATCGCCTGCAGAATTCTTCCGAAAGAAAATGCACCATCGGGTGTACCTGCCGCAGCGGAAGCGCCCATAACGAAAATTCTATAAGTATCTTTTGATTTACTCACGGGAAAAACAAACGGGTCGGTTGTTCTGGCGATGTTTGGGTGAAAGAACCG
>CBDURK010000227.1:0-5519 GCA_965369645.1 uncultured bacterium
CCAAGAAAATAAACGTAGTCAATCAATGGCTGCTCGGCGACTATGCGATAGCTCAGTGTGAGAATGCCGACAGGCCCCATAAGGTTCTTGGGACTGACAAGCCCGCCAATCAGACGCCTTAATGTTACATAGGTCTGGGCAACGAACATTACCGTCCTTCTATAACCCATCACAATCGCATCGATGGGACCACCGGCTTTGTAAGTTCTCTTCAAATCATCAAAAGGAATTATTTCGGAAAAATCAGATTTAACGGTGATACCCTTTCCGTTGTTATCAACATTCAAGGCGACACTGCCTGCTATCTGCTCATCGACACGCCAGTTAAGCGTGATGCGCTCTCCGTTGTAGCGCCTGATTTCTCTGATTATTTCGTAAAAGTTTGAAACGGGCGCCCCGTCAACCGCCGTTATCGCCGCGCCGCGCGGAATGTCCAGTTTATCCGTCACTCCTTCTGCATCGATAATCTTGGCGACAACCGGATGCTCGGCATCAAGCACAACGCTAATTCCAATAACAACCCTTTCACTACCGGCCGGTTTCTTAGGCGTAACAATAACTGTAAGAATCTTTTCGGAACCATCAGCATTAGTATGTAAGACCTTGATTGGCAGTTCTTTGTCTTCGGACGCTTCAGTAATCTCGCGCATCTCACTATAAGTGGGATTCTCGATATCGCCAATCGCTAAAATAATATCGCCGGACTGCAACGAAGTCTCACTATCGTCAGCCCCGGAAGTCAGCTTGTCTGAAACAAGACCTATCCGCAAACGCGGAACTATGGAATAAATATGGTAAAGCTTGCTTTCAGACTCAACACCATGGCTGCTGGCAAAAATCAAATCCAGTCCAATTTGCGCTGTAAACAGCTCTGTTTCTCCCGAGTCCCCCCCCACCCGCTCAACAGATAACGCTGCTTCCGGCACAAGACTGTCCTGAATCACTTCCCTCAGCTCCCAGAAGCTCTGAACCTCCCTGCCGTCAACAGATTTGATTTTATCGCCGGCCAGAAAGCCCGTCTTGGAAAATAAATCGGCGGCGGCTTCTTCGCTTAGCCTTCCAACTGTCAGGCTTATCGGTATCTCAATGCCGAATGCTTTCATCTGGCCGCCCGGCTGAAGCTCCGCCACAAGCTCCAAATCCTCTTCAGTGCCGTCTTCATGCCTTACTTTCATCGGGATCTTTTCATCTTCACCGGACAAAGCCGCTGCTATCCCGATATTGCTAAAATCAAGATCATCACTTTTGCCTGCCACCTCAATTACTTCATCACCGGCTCTGAGCCCTGCTCGTGCCGCCGGCGAATCCGGCCTGACACCGCCAACCACGGCAGGCCTCAGATTTATGCCGATAAGAAAAACTATCATAAAGATAATAACCGCGCTGATAATGTTACAACAAACTCCCGCCGCCAATACGGCCGCACGAATTCCTGTTGTCTTATTCGCAAAAGAACGCGGATCATCGCTGCTCTCCACCGTGCTGGTGTCCTCCTGGCCTAACATCTTAACAAAACCACCGAACGGAATAAGACCCATACGGTATTCCGTCTCACTGGCCTTGCCTTCGCCCTTGATAGTAATACTTAACGCGCCTTCACCGGAATCATCGCCTTCTTTGGGAAATATTTCAGGCAATATCCGAATGCGAATACCTTCTTTTTTTCTCTGAATGCCGAACAGAGTTGGCGGCATAAAAATTGAAAATGCTTCGACCTTTATATCCGACAATTTGGCAACAATGAAATGCCCGAACTCATGGATCATAATAACAGCCCCGAATCCGAGCATGACAAGCAACACATTGCCGAATGCGCTGACATTCCTGACAATAAAATAAAAGGCCACCACCACGGCAGCACCAAACAAAATCACACGAAAATACTTATTAAAAAAATCTTTCTTTTCCGACATTCAATAATCTCCATATTTAGCAAACAGTTTTATGCTCCTGCGCTCTTACTTATGCCCTTGTGCAATTGTGCACTTTCAATTTAACCTCTTTTCTGGCCCACGCATCCGCTTCAAGCAGCTCCTCGATCGATGCGCTGGTCTTAACATCATGCTTATCCAAACAATGCTCGATAAGCTCCACTATACTAACAAATTCTATCCCACCCTCCAAGAACTCCTCTACAGCCGCCTCATTTGCGGCGTTGAAAACCGCAGCCGCCGTGCCGCCCGACCGCACAACTTCATAAGCTAATCGCAGCGCTCGAAACGTCTCTAAATCTGGCTTCTCGAATGTAAGCTTGCTTATCTTCTCCAGACAAAGTCGCTTGGCAATACCTGCAATCCGCTTTGGATACGTCAATGCATACTGAATCGGAATACACATATCAGGCTCCCCGAGCTGTGCTACAACCGAGCCGTCCACAAATTCGACAAGCGAATGAATTATCGACTCAGGATGAATCAAAACTTCAATTTTATCCACCGGCATATCAAAAAGCCACCGGGCCTCGATAATTTCAAACGCCTTGTTCATCATAGTTGCCGAATCAACCGTGATTTTCGGCCCCATATTCCAGACAGGATGAGCAAGCGCCTGCTCCAACGTCACGTTCCGGATGTCCTCAGCCCTGGCGCCTCTAAAAGGCCCCCCGGAAGCCGTCAGTATGATTTTATTGACCTCTTCACGAGTGCCCGATTGCATAGCCTGGAAAATAGCTGAATGCTCACTATCAACCGGCAAAATTACACCGCCGTTGTTCCTTACCTCGCTCATAAGCAGCTCGCCCGCAACAACAAGCGGCTCCTTATTCGCAACTGCAAGCTGCTTGCCGCACCTGGCTGCCGCAAAAACAGCAGGCAAACCCGCAACACCCACAACAGCCGTAAGGACTATATCAACATCCTCGATTTCCGCAGCCTCAACCAGGCCATTCGGACCGGTCAAAACCTCAACATCCAGATCACCGAGAAATTCGCAAAGCTGCCCGGCATAGTCTGGATTTGTAACAGCGACGAATTTGGGTTTATAAAGCCTGGCTTGTTCAGCCAAAAGCTCAACGTTGCTGTGGGCGCTTAACGCGATAACCGAATAACCCGGCCCAAGCGCATCGATTACGCGAAGTGCATTTCTGCCTATCGAACCCGTCGAACCCAAAATAGCAATCTGCTTTGTCATAAATACCGTTCCGGTTTCTCTGCCAGCCCCAGTGTTGATATACTATGTCGTTGCTCACAAACACTGATAGTATGCTAAGAACCCCCAAACTGTCAAGATAAGAGTTCATCCCCCAACTAAAAACTATTGCCATTACAGCAACAACAGCTTTAGCAATCCGCCCCAACACGCAATACGATTATAAAGGCGTGGAAATCTACTCTTTTCGTTGATTCTTTGTCCTGAACTGCAGCGGCGTCATGCCGCAAAATCCCTTAAAAGTACGAGTAAAATAACTTTGATTATTATAGCCGACCTCAAAGCAAATCTCCGTACAGTTCTGGTCCGTCGCCAGCAATAATTGTTTGGCCCGTTCTATCCGAACACTTGTCAGGTAATCTATGATTGTAATACCCATCTGCTCTTTGAATATATGTGCCAGCCGCGAAACGCTCAGATGCGAAGCCCTCGCCACATCGGCAAGCGTTATAGGCTTATTATAATTGGCGTCGATATAATTTATTGCCGGCCGGATTTGGCTCACTTTACGGGCGTCCTGTGAAGAATAAACCAGCTCGATAAATTCGTTCAGCGCTGTGCTTATCCAGGCGCACAAATCCTCCTGATTGTTAATACGCATCACCTTATTCACATAATTCAGATTCTTCTCAAGCATAACATCAATATTCACCCCCCCCTCTACCGCCGACCGGTTCAGAATACTCAGAAGCTCCAACATCCGCGCCTTAAGAATTCCCAAATCCCCGATAGTCTTAAACAATATCGTCCCTAATATCGAATTAAGAATCTCCTTGGCCCCCGTCCTGTCGCCGATTTTGACCTTACCCATCAGCTCCCGCTCGCTTTCGAGAGGATACTGCCACTCCGTACCGAGCTTTTTCTTCTCCTGGATAAACTCGCCAATCTGCGACTGCTGCTCCGAACGCTCTCGCCGCCATCTGATAACGCGCGGATCAAACGCGGCCACCTCGTACAGCAGGTCAAAAAGAAACTGTGCCGCCTTGTTGATTTTCCGGCCCTGTATAAACGGCAGTTCACGCATCGCCGCCGTCAGTTTCTTCCTGTTCACATGAATACCAGCTAATCGTTTCTCGACGTCCTTAATTAAAATTTGCGTTACAGGCTCCCAGAGGCATTTACCGAAAAATATACCACCCAGCGCCTTGTCCTTATCCATCACCGGCACACAAACCAAAACTATACCCGCATGGCAAAGCGAAATATAAGATTGACCGGTCTCTATAGCTGTCTCAAGGCTCCGCCGTCGCTCTCGGTTACACCTGCGAAGCCCCGTCTTGCTGCTCTTTACAATCCTGCAAAACGCCGGTTGACAATCGCCGCTGCACATCTGCCTGATCTCTTTACCCTGGATATTCCTCGTCTCCAGACCTAATTGGAAATGTCTGCGAAAAACACCCTCGATTCTCTCGAACTTGTCTTTACTAAGCAGCTTAACTAACGAAACTTTTTCAGCCATTTAAACTATCCATTATCCACGATTTCAAATACGCAATACACAATACGAACATAGCAAGATAGTGTTATTATACCAAATAGCAGGATAAGAACAAAACATATTTCCCCCCCGGCCTCATCCGGTGAGCATTCAATCCCGGCGTTTGTCAAAACAACTGGACTCGCCAGAATAGTTCGGATATTATAATTCCCGATCAATAAACCCACAAAAATATCGATTTAGAGGAGCGATACAAATGAGCCGCCTTCGAACAAAATTAACAATAATATCCCTGCTGATCCTCCTGTGCATCCCGGCTGTATGTTCCGCCGCCGAACTTTTCTCATCACAACAGCAAAAAACCGCCTTCCTCAAGGCCCTCAGCAAGCAGGATGCCCGCTACGACTCCGCCGAGCATATGATTCGCCGGCCATTCTCCTCCCCGGGCTACCATACAACCCTCAAAGCCGGCTATGTCCACCCGCCGCGAGACTCCCTCAACTACGCAGTCGCCCTGTTCGATAGCCAGGAGCCCAACCGCCTCAAACGCGCTCGCGACATACTCCGCAAAGTCATATCCCTGCAGGACCAGGACTCAAACAGCCGCACTTACGGAATATGGTCGTGGTTTGCCGAAGAACCACTCGAAAAAATGTCACCACCCGACTGGAACTGGGCGGATTTTCTTGGGACACAGCTTCTCCAGGTAGCTCACGACCACATGCACCGCCTGCCCGACGACCTCCAGCAGATTCTCAAAAACTCCATCATTCACGCCGCACACTCCATCAAGCGAAGAAACGTCGGCCCCGGCTATACCAACATCGCCATCATGGGCACCTACGTCACTCTCTCCGCCGGCGAACTCTTCGCCATCCCCGAACTCGCCGACTACGGAAAAAAACGCCTCAAAACATTTTACGAATACACCTTC
>CBDURK010000228.1:0-5508 GCA_965369645.1 uncultured bacterium
ATTGTGCATACGAACATCATAAGACCAACAAAACACAGTATCGTACAAAACACCGCCAGTAAAAACAGCGGAAAGTTACCTATGGGCATCCCGAAGATAGCTTTTGCACTGACATACTGAATACACATTACGGATATACAAGTTATGAAACACGCAAGGCCCTTGCCCGCAAGGATATGAGCACGACCAATAGGCCCGATACGCAAACGCGCAAACGTACCATCTGTGCGCTCTTTAACAATCGAAATTGCAAAAGTCGCAGCGCATGCAATAACTCCCCAAAGCATAGCTTGTGGAAATGTAATCTGTAATGACGAAATAGGCCCCTTATTCTCTCTTTCTATCTTCACTTGGGCCACATTCATAAATCCGTCCCCAAAAACCGCATTTAAATCTTCCTCGTTTACGTCATCAAGCAAGGTTTCAAGAGAATCGAAAAATTTAGAATATACGGCTGTCTGTTCTTGGTCCAATGAGCCTGCAATCTCATCCCGCCATATACCAATATGACCGCGAAACGATTCGCCGTCAAGAAATTTATCACTCAAAGCCTCAAACTGCGCCTTTGCCAGAAGGCCCTGAAGATAGCCACTTTCCATTCTGCGCGATGGGTCTGAAGCAATTTCAATTTTGTTTTCCCCACCTCCGAACATTGCCCCGAGGTTATCACCGAAACCTTCTTTCAAAAAAACCGCCACGGAGATTTTCCCGGTCCTTATTTTCTCTATAGCCTCGTCCCGGCCAAGGCGGACTACGGATAATGCCTCGTAAGACTCAAGCTTCGATATATAGGAGCCTGAATAATCTGATTTGTCCTCGTCAACAACAGCGACTTTCATTCCCGAAGGCTGCTTACCGATACCAGAATAAATAGCGCCAAAGAACAGGGCAAACAAAACAGGGAATCCGAATACCCAGAAAATATTACCTTTAT
The DNA here is from genome assembly GCA_965369645.1 of uncultured bacterium. Classification (GTDB taxonomy): domain Bacteria; phylum Planctomycetota; class Phycisphaerae; order Sedimentisphaerales; family Anaerobacaceae; genus NIOZ-UU13. The sequence continues at coordinate 935 of CBDURK010000228.1, forward strand.
CACTTATCAGCACCCGCAGGTCTTTTAATGCAAGGAACAATACTTTGTTCATCAGTCTCGAAGCCTCCTTCCGGTCAGGTTAAGGAAAACATCCTCAAGATTAGCTGTCTCAACTTTCAACGTGCTAAAACGTACTCCGCTGCGGTTGAGCATTGCTAAAGCCTCCATAGGCTGGTCGGTCTCGAATCTGATTTTCGCCTCTTCAAATTGTACATTCTCACTATCGATATATTGCTTAAAGCTGTCTGGATTTGAAAGTTTTTCCTCGAACTCGGCCTCTATATGGGACGGCCCGCCGTGCTTTTTAATAAGATTATCAACACTGTCAATATCGAGAATTTTGCCCTGGTCAAGAATCGCTACTCGGTCGCAAAGGCGCTGGGCCTCTTCCATATAATGAGTCGTATAAATTATTGTCCGGCCCTGGTTCTTCATATTTTCGATTGTATCGAATATCAAATTGCGAGACTGCGGATCCACTCCAACAGTCGGCTCATCAAGCAGCAAAAGCGACGGCTCGTGTAAAAAAGAGCACACCATATTAAGCCGGCGCTTCATACCACCGCTATATTTCGAGGCCCGATCATTACTGCGCTTTTTCAGCCCTGCAATCTCAAGACAATTATCTACACGCTCTTTCAACTGTCGCCCGTTTAATCCGTATATCCTGCCAAAGAAACGCAGGTTCTCCAGGGCCGAAAGCTCTTCGTATATCGCCAATGCCTGCGGGACCACGCCCAAAGACAAACGAACCTCGACCAGACTCGGATCGGTTTTTCCGCCAAGCGCTACCGCTCCGCTGTCCGGCTTTATAAGCCCGCACAGCAATTGAATTGTGGTCGTTTTACCCGCTCCGTTCGGCCCAAGCAAACCAAAGGTTTCTCCCTTTTTCACCTCGAAGCTGACATCGTCCAGTGCAACAACGTCACCGTATCGTTTCTTTAGATTGTCAGCCTTAATCATGCGAACTTGTCCTGTTAACTAATTGAGCCCGAACATTTTCTATCCTGAAAGTTCCCTTGAGCGCTCATATGCTCTGCTAATAGCGGCTGATATCAGCTCGCTTATCTTACCTTCTTTGAATACTTTAAGAGCCGCTTCAGTCGTTCCGCCGGGAGAGGTAACCTTTTGGCGAAGGACGGCAGGGCTTTCGCCGTTTATATCAGCTTCGACAGCGAGCAGACCCGCCCCTTTTGCCGTCTGCAACACCAAATCTTTCGCTACATCTTCAGGCAGACCTAATCGAATACCTGCCCTTATCATTTCTTCCATTAAAAGAAAATAATAGGCGGGCCCGCTGCCGCTCAGGGCCGTTACGGCGTCTATTAAACCTTCATCATCAACAATAACCGCCTTGCCGACGGCGGATAAAATCTCCACAGCCTTATTCAGCATCGGCTTTGCACGTTCATTTCCAAACAATGCCCCGGCCCCCTGCCCAATCAGCGCAGGTGTATTGGGCATGACACGAACTATTGCAATATCCCCCAGAACGCTGGTTATTTTGGCAACCTTTATACCTGCCGCTATGGATATAACAAGTTTTTCGTTACCGATAGAGGCTTTGATACTTTCCAGCGCATCGGTCATATTCTGCGGCTTGATACTCAAGACAACAGTCTGGGCCTTCGCCGCCAGCTCACTGTTTTCTTCGCAGGCAACAACGCGATACTTTTCAGAGAGGAATTTCAGCCGCTCAATTCTGATATCACTTACGAAAACATTCTCAGGGGTATAAAGTTTGGCGTTTATTACACCCTTTATCAGGGCCTCGGCCATATTGCCGGCGCCGATAAAACCGATTGTATCCACAATAGACTCCTTTTTGAACTCGGTTGCGTTTTTTCAGCACTTTTGAAGAATTCTTTCAGCTAAAATATAACGTCGCCGACTGATTCTATCTTTTTTCATCCGTCTCTTTAATAATCGTTCACACGCTTGTGCAGAATACTGCATTTCCTTACGAGCAGCGGGAAGCTCTATTTCATTAAGGATAAGCAATGTATAGTAGAAGGGGAATCTCTTCCATCGATCCTTGCCATCCCGAAGTGACTTTAACGTCCTTATCCCAGCCGAAAGTATCCGCTCACCGTTTTCAAGCCCCCCGGCTGACAAATGTCGCCAAAGCGCACAACTACAAGTTGCACAACAGTATGTTCCCTCCTTCGGTATGATATATTTTTTCATATATTCCATGAATCCGGCATTAGCCTTTTCCTGTGCCAGCTTAACACCTGCTGATTTCACATTTAAAAGAATCAGAGCGCGACTCGACTCCTGACCGAGGATATGGGAAACTCCCACACGTGATGATACCTTTTCTCCCGTGAAGAGCACAAAACCATCCCGAAAGTCTTTTTTGGTGGGTGCAAACATATTAGCATATGCTCCCGGTAAGCCCTGGCGAGAGGCAATCCATTTGGCAACCTGGTTTCTGTCAGATTTTGACATGGATCGTTTAAGAAAAAAAGCCTCATTAACTGCGTCGATTGTTGAAGTTAATTTGTTGTGATTGATTAGCTTCATGATTTTTTCTTGTTACCGAACTATTGAGGGATATAATTCTGTCAGCGATTTCTTTGCGGCAAATATAAAGCAAAATATGGAGAAGAGCAATGCAAAAAAAGGCCGGATAGTCGCCTCCCATATCAACACCAAGCCCCAAAAACGCCTATACACCATCGGCCCCGGCCACAAACTCAGCCCGACCTCGTAAAAAACCGCAAGAAACTCTCATTAGCCTATCAGCAGCTCAAATTCTGCGCTGCTGAGGGACTGCCTTAGTTTCTGCAGAGCGGTCAATTCGAGTTGTCGGACCCTTTCCTTGCTCAAGCCGAGCTTTTCGCCGATTTGCTTTAGGGTTTTCGTTTCCTTTTTTATGGGTGAGCCGATGAGGCCAAAACGATTTAGGATTACATGCTGCTCGCGTTTTGTGAGATTGTCTTCGATGACCTGTGTGAGGCTTTGGTGTGCCCGTTCGATGGCCGCGAAATCTCGTGTCACCATTGTTTGCGCACCGCGTTCGAGATTTTTTAGAGTTCCTAATCTTGCCTTTATTGATCCTGTACTTTTGCCGGACAACTTTGCGTACTCTTTCGCTATGTTCAATGAAGCGCGCCTGCCAAATCGCAAACCCAGTGTATAATCAAATTCCTCGACTGCGTTAATCAATGCGAAATTACCTTTACTTACAAGCTCGCTAAAGTCTGTTCCGGTTGCCATATGTTTACCTGCAATACTGATAACAAGCCGCAGATTTGCTTCTACTATTCTCCTTTTTATTTCCTCGGCCTCAGCCAAATACTTCTCTATTTGTTTGATAATGGTGCCTGAGACAAGATTCGGTTTTATTCCCGTACGTGTTCGAAATGCTAAATATTTTAAGTAGTTGTATCTGCGGAAGAGTTCGACTTCGCGTTCCCTGGTGAGGACAGGGGTGTCCTTCAATATCTGCAGATACTCAGGTAAAATATGCGTCCCGTCTAATTCGAATTGTTTAAGCGGTTCCGTCGAAGGGCTGTTTTCCATACGGAGAGGTTTGGCGAGAATTTTCTCTTTGGCATCTTCTTCAAGAAATTCATCACTGGGAATGAATTCAATTTTTCTTGCCAGAAGCGCCCTGGCTCTTCGCCGATTTATAATCCGGTAAATAGAACTTTTATTTCGATTAAATCGCTTCATCAGCTCTTTTGCTTTGCAGCCCTGTTTGTACAGTCTGTAAATCTCCGCGGCCTGCGCGGGATCAATCGCTCCGGATATATACATATCACCGGATTTATCAGCATTGGCCTTTTCGTGACTCAGCAGTACGTGTCTGATGGTTTCGTGACATTTGCCGAATTCAGAGCCTATCCTGTTAATAATCTGATGACGAGAGAGTTTTTTTTCTGCTGTAAGTTTTTCGGACCGCTTCATAATTTTTTGTTTTTGCACATCCGTGAGGCGTCCGAAGTTTTTAGCGTTCGTGAGAAGGTTGGGATTGTCCTTCAGGAATTTATCGACCGTTGACTTCAAATAGCCATTACATATCTTGCCGTTGTTAAAAATGAATTTTTTTGCCAATAGACCCCGATTCCGCCAACGGTATATGGTTTTTGTTGAAACGCTCACATTTTTCGCAAGCTCTTGTACGGTATAAATTTTCTGTTTCTGCTCAGCGACGGGACGAGCGAGCCAGCCGCTCAGCCTGGAGAGGAAGACTTGCAGGTCGTCCCAAAGTATATCGCCTTTGATAAGCTCATCGCCGCCCGGGCCGGCAGGGTGAAAACCCGTAATCCTAAAAAATACAAACTCGAAAGGATATTCTTTATCCCGGTCTAAAATGGTGAAAAGCTTTTCGGCAGCTTCGAGCTGTTTTAGGCGTTTCTTTTCAGGGGTAAATTTAAGCTGCAGCAGCAACTGTTCTAAATTTTGATTCTTTATTTTTCTCATGACCAAATGTCCATTTTACCAGAATCTGGCCCAAAAAACAGCCGGATAAAACCAATCACATATATTTAGTGAGCTTATGGGCCTAAAGAAATTGGGTTTGCCTTCTAAATGATTAGTGATTAATGATGATTGATTATTGGCTT
>CBDURK010000229.1:0-5508 GCA_965369645.1 uncultured bacterium
CTGCTGCGATAAATATAATTGCGGATGCTCATTTCCTGTCCTTTCTTTTTAGTTTGTTCGATGCTGCCGTTTTATCGCCAAGAGTCTCTAACAAACTTGCTGAACAGTTTATGAGTTAGGTTCTACTGCTTTAGACTATTCTATTGTTGGTGTAGTCGTTTCTTCGGGTATTACAGTATCGGCCTGTTCAGGCTCAACTTCTGGCGGTGCCTCGTCCTCGATTAATTCTGAGAGTTCTTTAATCAGGTTTTTCGCCTTCCAATCGGCGATTTCATAAACCCACCCCTTATGTTTCGTAGTGAATTTTATCGCACCCTCTTGGGCGAGAAGTTTGGCTTCTTTCTTTTTCAACTCTTCTTCCGACTCAACGTTGCTGTCTTTTGTTATAGGTGTTTTGTCGGTAAAAACTGCCTCAAAAGTCGCATATGTCTTATCGTCCTTTTGAGCTATCTTCAGGGCATAAACAGTCGAGTCTTTCAGTTTGCAGACATATTCTTTGTCAAAGGTCAAATCGTCCGAATTTTTCATGACATCGTCAAATCTCAAACTTGTTAAGGCGGTAAAGACGCTGTCACCGTCACTGCTCTTAAACTTTTTGCCGGTGGGAATATTTTCCAGTATAACGTCTTTGCCGTCCTCCGTTGTTTTCAGTGTATATTGTCCCTGGGCGGAGCTGACCGTTACAGATACAATATTCTCTCGCTTCATCGAAACAAGTTCCTGTTCGATATAACTTATCGCCGTGTCTGCAATATACGGCATAGTTGGCGCCACGTAAACAGCGTCGCTCGAAGCCAGTCTTACATAAGTGCCCTGTCCGAGCTCCTTGTTTTTTCCTCCTATAATACCTGTAAGCAGAGATGAGTCCGCCTTGAAAAACTTGATTGTGGCGGTAGCATTTTCTTCTGTAAGCCCGAGGTCTTCATGATTTGCCGCGTTGTCCGTAACAAACTGCGATCTCTGAATTTCCTGGCTCTTGGTAAACAAATTATTGATTTCACTTGCCTTGGCCGGATAATTGTCCTTATTGACAACGACGAAACTCCCTTGCTGACGCTTGAGCGTAACCGTATCTTCGCCTCCCAGAACAATACTGTCTATATCAGCCGGATCAAGCCCCTGGAGAAGATAAGATAGCCCTTTCGTTTCTGTACTCGCCCTGTTTGAAACATGGGACTGGGCCACCGCCCATATTACCATTAAAACCGCAACGATTCCTAATATTGTCAGGTTCTTGTTACTCATTTATTAAACTCCTGCTTGCAAACTTAAGTGTTCTTTCTTCCAAATCATATCGTTTTGGATTTCGAATTTCAGCCATTTAAATTTGTTTCGTCTTTCGGATTTCGATATTCGTGCTTTCTTTCAGGCATCACTTGCATGACTGATATAATGTCTCTTCCTAACGCTGCGACGGATACCTAATACTATAGCGATTACCAGAATAACCGCCGGCGTCATCAGCATATTAAAACCTCGAAGCACATTACCAAGGTGCTCGATTCGTTCGCGTTTTTTCAGTTTCACTTCATTCAACTGTTGCTGTGCCCTGCGCTGTTTGAGTTCAATGTCTCGTTGCTTCTGCAGTATCGAGCTGCCGATGACCTCTTCCTGTCCTTTTTTGGCCGAAGCCAGGATAGATTGCAATTCGTTCTGGAAGCCTAAAATTTGTGCGTTAATTTTCGCAACTTCTTCGCGAGTGTCCTCTTCAGCCTGTCTTTCAATTTCATCGACAACGACAAACGGCCGCTTGAAGTTGCCTCTCGACCTGATTGAAACCAGATCTCCGGACCCGCTCAAATCGTCAATAGTATTAAGAACCAAAGCACTGTTGTCACCGACAACCATCTTGCCGAAGAACGCATTCTGATACGCTATAGAATCGCTTATAAAGTCAACATCCGCGAAAACCACCACGGTACAATCCTGCTGGGCCTCTGTTATGCCTTTAATCTGCTTTTTTGTTTTCTTGATTTCATTGGGGTCTTCTGTCTCATCCGAAGATTCATCTTCAACCTCAATTTCAATACCATCCGGAAAACTGCTCTTAAGCTTACCGTTAATCAGATAACCCATCGCAACCGCCTTGTCACCTTCGATAAATTTTTTCATTAGATTTGAGGGGTCCAGCATCATCAACTCGTATGCGTTGCTTATCGAAAAGCTGTTGCCTCTGTTGGTCGTCGTAATAAGTGGGGTTCGTGTAATACCGGCAAACTTATTTGGGTCGGCAACTTCTCTGAGAACTCCTGAAAACAAAAACCTTACCTGGTTAAGCTGGGCGGTAATTACATTGTCGGTATTAAAGCAATTTCCTTCTCGCCCCAGATTAAGGTAACCTATTATTTTCTCAGGCCTTTGATTGGCACGAATATTTGCCATCGCTGCCAGAGTGCTGTCTCCTGCAAAAGTATTCACCGGCATCTCAAGGCCCCATGTTTTCAAGAGTCTATTTAATTCGGAGCTGCGCGATACCTGCATCCCCATCTGCATCATCGGTTGGTTCGGCTTGTCCGAAAAGCAATGGGGGTCAACAAATGCTATCAACCTGCCGCCTTTCAGCACAAACTGGTCTATCGCGAATAAAGTCTTCTCCGGTAGGTCTTTGGGGTGAATAACCAGCAGAATGTCAACATCATTAATGTCGTTTACGTCAGTCGGGACACTTGCAACCTCGTACTGTTTTCGCAACTGCTCGACGAAAGTCCAGGGTCCCTTTGGCTGCTGACCCTGCCTCATCATCATTTCAGCCATATATCCGCTCACATCGTCTCCCATTACTCCAATCGAGCTTAATATACCTATTTTGCGTTTCTGACGGGTAATCGCCGTATCTATCAGGTAGCTTATGTCATACTCAAGAAAGTTCTCCCGGTCCGGCGAAAAGAACGGTATGGCTTTTTCAACCCCGAATTGTGTCTGTAATACCAAACCGAAGAAAAAGTTTTCCTCTTGAGTTATAGGAAATCGCTTCAAGCCGTATCTTAATGCCTGTACCTCATCTTCGGAGAAAGGACGCGGGTCGATTATTTCCAGCTCGACCTTACCTTGAGAGACAGCAACGTATTCTTCCAGCAGTGCTTTAACAAACTCGTAATAGTTATTGAAATACCGAATCTGGTCCGGCCCTTTCAGCGCAGCGGTCTTTGCATAATACAGTTTGGCTTTAATCGGCTGATTGAGTTTACCCAAAATCGATTTCGTGCCACTGGAAAGCGTATAAAGTTTCTGGTCCGTAATATCGACCTTCAAACCCTTTCCAATGTTTTGGCAGAGACTTATCGCAGAAAATACAATCACTGAAATGAAAACCACCGCAGCGATTGTTCGTAACGTTCTGTTCGCACTCGTTGAAACTTGTTGTTTTTGTGCCATATTAAAAATTTCCTTAAAAACGTCTCCCTCGCAATATTCCTGACGTGCTTTTTATCTTGCCTTCCTGTCATCAAGAACAATAGTGCACGCGACAATCCACCCGATAATCAACAAAATAAAATAAGAAAGGTCTCCGAACTTCAGCACACCTCTCTGTATTGACTCGAAGTGTGCCTGAAAGCTCATATTTCCTATAGCTGAAACCATACCCGCCGGAAGGAACGTCGAAACATAACTTAGCGTTGTCGGCATACCTGCGAAAACAAGCACCGCACAGGTGACCACCGACAGGACAAAACTTATCACCTGGTTTTTACTAAGCGCCGAAAAGAAACACCCGATGGCAAGAAAACCACCCGCCATCAGAATGCTGCCTAGGTAACCGGTAATTATCAGGCCGATATCCGGCTCACCAAGATAACACACCGTAATAACCATTGGGAAAGTCAGCGACAGTGCAATCACAAGGAAAAGCCACGCCGCGAAGAACTTCCCCAAAACTGCTTGTGTAATCGTAATCGGCAGAGTAAACAATAGCTCAATCGAACCGACCTTCCGTTCTTCAGCCCAGAGACGCATCGCCGTCGATGGCACCATAAAAACAAACAGCAGAGGCATATTCATAAAAAAAGCACGCATGTCCGCCTGCCGCATTTCATAAAACCCCTCTTTGAATGTCAGGTACCCTGAGAAAAACAAAAATATCACAAGAAACACGTATGCAAGAGGCGTCGTAAAATAACTTTTCAATTCTCTCTTGAACACTGCCAAAAAACTATTCATTATTGAACTCCTGTTTTTTTCTATTAATCAACTACTCACCATTTAACTGCTTGCCGTTTTTGGTAATCCTGCGAAAAACAGCGTCAAGGCTGCACTGGTATTTTTCCTTCAACTCTTCAGGTGTTGAGTCCACCAGTATTTTTCCCTTGGCAATAATTATCGTCCGCGAGCATACAGCCTCCACTTCTTCCAGGATGTGCGTCGATATGATAATACACTTTTCTTTCGCCATTTTATTTATGAGCTTTCTGACCTCATGTTTTTGATTGGGGTCCAGCCCATCGGTCGGTTCATCAAGGATCAGCACATCCGGGTCATGAATCAAAGCCTGAGCCAGCCCGACTCGCCGTTTATATCCCTTTGAAAGTGTCTCAATCGTCTGATGATATACCGACTCAATCGAACACATCGGAACAATCCTGTCGAGCGCCTTCTTGCGTGCCTTGCCCTTAATTTCTCTGGCATCGCAGATAAAGTCCAAAAAGCTCCCAACCGTCATCTCGGTGTACGCCGGCGCATTCTCCGCTAAATATCCAATCGACTTTCTAATCTCGATGGGATTCTGATGAATATCATACCCGCATATAGTAGCCGTCCCGCTGTCGGGCCGAAGGAAACACGCTAACATTCTCATCGCCGTGCTTTTACCCGCCCCGTTAGGTCCCAAAAGACCCAAAACCTGCCCCTTTTCCACACTGAACGATATACCGTCAACAGCGACAATCGGACCGAAACTACGTCGAAGTTTTTTGACTTCTATCATCTTCGTCTCCACTAAACCTACTCAAATTGTACATCCGAACCTGATTTACTATATAGAACGTATTAATTTACCCGAAATCCCTTGACAGTCAATACCTTTAACAACATTATTTTGTTCATTACTTTTCAAAAAATAATGATTTAGAGCCTATGAGCCTCGTTGCGAAAGTAAAATTTACCGATTACCACACCTGCATAAGCAGAGCATTGGACCTCATTAACGCCCCGGCCGCACTGCCTCAACAGGGTCTTATCATTATCAAACCGAACCTCACAAATTCCTCTCCGCCGCCCGTTACAACCAGCGTCAATGCCGCCGAAGCCCTCTATATCTACTGCAAAGCCCGCACAAAAGCCGAAATCGTGATAGCTGACGGCTGTGGAAGCGGAACAACTCCCCATGTTTTCAAAACGCTCGGATACACCAACCTCGCCGACAAATACGATATTGAGCTAATCGACCTCAACGAGGCCGAAACCATCACACTCAAAAATGATAATGCCCACCAGTTAAAAGAATTTCACATGCCCAAAATCGCCCAGCACGCCTTCGTGATTTCACTGCCCGTCCTTAAAGACCACAGCTTC
>CBDURK010000230.1:0-5485 GCA_965369645.1 uncultured bacterium
CTCAAAAAGTTATTCGCTGGAAATCCCAGGATAATAAATCCCTGATTCTTATACATACTTTCAGAGTTTGCTTACTCACAGATAATATGATACAATATCGAAAACAGTTTACTTAACTTCACTATAAAGGAGCAGTGAAATGGTGATGACAAAAATCCGTCGTTTCTTTTGCGTATCGATATGTTTGTTTACTCTCACGGTTTTTGTTGATGGTTTTACCGCCTCGACTTATGCACAGGAAACCTTCCGGGCCGGAGTTGCCTCAACTATCATAACGCCGAAGCAGCCGATGTGGATGTCCGGGTACGCGGCAAGAACAAAACCGTCAGAGGGAAAAATCCATCACTTGCGTGCCAAGGCCCTGGCGATGGAAGACAGCCATGGTACACGTTTCGTAATTGTCACTGTCGATTTGCTGGGTATCCCCCGCCCGTCACGCGACTGGCTGGAAAAGAAAGTCAACCGTCGCTACAAACTGCCCCCCGAGTCACTGCTGCTGAACGCCTCCCATACTCATTGCGGCCCGGTTCTGGAAGAGGCGAAGGATTCCATCTATGGAAATACTTTTTATGGCCTCTCGCCGCAGCAGATTCAACAAAGCCGCCGGTATGTGAAATCTTTACAGCGAAAATTGCTGCGATTAATCGGTCGGGCAATTGAAAATCTCGCCCCCGCACGTCTGTCATACACCCACGCCCGCGCCGGTTTTGCTATGAACAGGCGATTACCAAGCGAGCAAGGTTATCGAAACCACCCATACCCCGACGGCCCGGTTGACCACGATGTTCCCGTTCTCCGCGTTGATACCCCGGACGGCAAATTACAAGCTGTGGTCTTCGGATACGCCTGTCATAGTACTACGCTTAGCTTCACTAAATTCTGCGGCGACTACGCCGGTTTCGCTCAATTATATCTGGAAGAAGCGCACCCTGAGGTAACTGCAATGTTCATCGCCGGATGCGGCGGCGACCAAAACCCATACCCTCGTCGCACTCTGGATCTGGCAAAGCAGCACGGTCGTGCTTTAGCCAATGGAGTCGAAACAGCACTGCTCTCACAAGCGTCACCTGTCCGCGGGCCGATTCAGTCAGCCCTGGAAACCGTCACTCTTGATTTTGCCCAACCGCCCAGCCGCCAGCAGCTTGAACAGCAGGCACAGTCCACTAACAAATATGAACGCTGGCACGCCGGAGTATTACTAAAGGAACTGGAACAAAACGGCAAGATTCGCACAACATATCCGTATTTGGTGCAGGTCGTACAATTCGGCGGTGATTTGACAATGATAGCGCTGGCCGGCGAAGTTGTGGTTGACTATTCGCTTCGTTTCAAAGCGGAACTGCCCGGCTCGAATGTCTGGGTGGCCGGCTACTCGAACGACGTTTTCGGTTACCTGCCTTCGCTCCGTGTTTTAAATGAGGGCGGCTACGAAGGCGGCGGCGCAATGCTCTACACCGACCTCCCCGGCCCTTTCGCGCCATCAGTCGAAAAGCTGGTCGTAGATAAGGTACACAAATTAGTGAAAAAAGTGCGAACACCGAAAAGCAACTGAAATTTGAGAATTCAATTTGTGAGACGTCGGTTATAAGTTCTCAAGCAGGCTTTAAGCTTTCGATATCTCTTCGATCATCCCATCCGGAACGCTCGCCGCATGGACATGGGGAAAGCCGCTTTGATCCGAATTAAATATCACCCATTTCAGGTCCGGCGTAAGATAGGCGTGAGGATGCGTATTCTGGGCGCCGCCTCTCGATGCTTTCGATTCACAAACCACAGCAGTTCTGCCACTGCTGATTGACCCAATCACCACTTTAGAAGTCCCCCGCCAGTCATCGCAACAGAAGAACCGTCCGCAACGAGAAACCCCGACATGATTAAACTTATATCCTTTAGCCACCACCCTTGCAGGTTCTCCCGCACGGACAGCCAAAAGGTTGCCTTTATCCGGCTCGTAATCCCCCTCGGCCATAACCGAAAGCAGTATCTCTCCCGTCTCGCCGACCCACGCTTCATGACCGGTGGCCGCAGTAGTATAGGGCTTCCCCACCTGCAGCTCCGTCCGCCCCCCATCCGGCACCGACAGCAAATAGAGCGTGGCCCCTTCCGGGCCGACCAATTGAATGCGCTTACCCTCAGGTGTGTACTTGCCGCCGCGATTGTGCTGAATCATTAGCTCCCTACCCCCGCCAAGCCTAAACTGAGGATGAGGATTAAGAATAAACGGATCCCGATCGATAATTCTCATAGTGCCTTCTTTAAGGTCAATCAGCAGAATACCAAACATCTTATAGTCGCTGCCCAGTCTCTTACCACAGGCATAGTAACGCCCATCAGCCGAGACCGTGCCAAAGCTGATGATATCTCTTTCGTCCTCTATCTGATAAATTTTCTCTCGCATTCCCTTCGACAGATTCGCCCGCATCAGATCCAGCCTCTTGCCTTCGGTCTGTTTGAGGTAGTAAAACAAGCCCCCATCTGAAATCGCAGAGCCAGTCATCCCAATAGTGACATCCAACCGGTATTGTTTCCACGTCCCAGGCTCCACTACCATCAGCTCGATTTTATTCCTGCCCCAAAGCTTCGGATTGTGTCTTTCATAAACGAAGAACCGGCCATCGCCGCTGCAATATGGAATCTCGCAGTAAATATTCGATTGCCTGAACTCCTTCGTTGTAACCTGCCATATCTCGGACCCCGTTGATTGTTGCCCTAAGCAGATAGCACCATGAACCGAAACTCGTCCGGAAGAATTCGAAGCAGGCTGCTCTTTTCCGAATGCACAAATAGTCAAATCCGAAACGTCAGCAACGGCCAACCCGCAGGCCACTTGACCGCTAATTCTCATAAAATCACGACGGGAAATCTTCTTGTTTTGATGAGACATTAAACTACCTGTTTTATCTTATACCGTTAATAAGGTTCAGGGCTTCACTTATCATAATCTCACCGGCACCTCGGGCGAGATTACTCGATTCCGACTCATATCCTCCCTCTTCGTAAGCCTGGTCGTGGCAGATATAGTCAGTATAATCATTACTTATCGAGATAATAAAAAGATTATCAATGCCTGCTTTACTTTTTATTTCCAGACCAATTTCAACCAGAACCTCGGAGGGCAGCCCTAAAATATAAATATCCCCAATTTTGAAAACTTGAATCTCAGTGGTTAAATAATTTTTGCCGCCTTCTTTAATCCTATCCGGCTTTAGGGGGAAATTAAAAGCCTTTTTAAGTACCTTTAAAGTAACATTACCGGTGGTAGGAACAAACTGAAGTCTTCTCAAAACTTCTCCGGCGAGGGCTTTACCCATCTGCAAACGAGGATTTTTCCTTTCTCTGAGTCTTGTTATCGCGGCCATATTCCCACCGGTTCCCTGAGCAAAAAGGCAAATTCCTCCCTCTATCTGTTCCACAACTCGCATAGTATATCCTGGAAAATCAGCCGAGATGGAATAAAGACAATCGCGAAATATACTTTCACTGGTGGGGTGACAGGCAAAATTGACCAGCGAGGCAATAATTGCGCCGCCGGTATCTTCCACCCTGAGTACGCAAACCTCAGGCTCGGTTGGACCAAAAGTTACCTTGGACGCATCATACGGAATACCCCAGGTTACCTTCACTGAACCATCGGGCTTCTTCGTCCTGCGATTATAAATTATTTCAGGAATTACTCCCTTTGCCGCACCTATTTTTACTTCCTGCATATTTTTATGAGCAACTAATACGAGCCCCGCAATCTTGTTTATGAGAGTTTGAACATAGGATTTGTCAGGCAAATACAGGGGATAATCGGCCGGTTTTCTTTCCGTAAGCAGAGGCCCATAATGAGTATGCGAGGCACAAATAAGAATATTTTTTTGAGGGATGCCGGTTTTTTCTTTTACAATCTTTCTTATCTGATTTGTAATATTTAGAGGAATCCCCACCAAATCGGTGCAGACAATTGCTAAAGTATTTCGCCCGTCATCAAGAACAAGTGTTTTTGCATAAAGTTCATCGGCTATATCGTCACTCGGTTTGACCCGGGCGCTAAAGCCCGCAAGGTTGAATCCTACGGGGGGTGTGATATTTATCTTTGCGACCCCGCCTTTGAGTGCCGCTCGACCGGCTGAGCTGCAAGTATTGCTAAAAAAAATGGCTCCAATCAATAATATCGCTTTGAAAGTAATATATTTTCTCATGGTTCTTATCTCCTCGCGTTATTACCTGATAGTATCATCTGCCACGTTTTATCTTATACCATTAATAAGGTTCAGGGCTTCACTTACCATAATCTCGCCGGCCCCTTTTGCCAGTCTGGTCGCTGAAGTCGGCTCATAGCCCCCTTCTCCGTAGGCCCGCTCATGGCACACATAACCGATTGAGTCATTACAAATCGAGATAATAAAAAGTTTTTCCACACCAGCTCTTCTTTTAATCTCCAGCCCAACCTCCACTAACACTTCCCCCGGCAGCCCCAGAATATAAATGTCACCAAGCCTCAGCACCTGAATCTCCGTAGTAATATACTCTGCCGTATCAGCGTCTTGAGCCTTCTCCGATGAAGAAGTTTTCTTCGTAGGAAACCGAACATCCTTCTTCAGCGCCTTCAAAGTGACATCGCCGCTGGTACCAACAAACTGCAACCTTCGCAGCGCCTCGCCGCCAATGGCCTTTCCAATCTGCTTTCGAGGCTCCACACCTCTTTGTATAGGAACTATATTTCCCGCCAATCCGAGAGCAAAAAGACAAATCCCCCCTTCGCTCTGTTCGACGACCTTCGTTGTATATGCCGGATAATCGGCTGATATAGCGGTACTCAAATGCGGATATATAGAAACGGGATGACAACCGAAATTGACAAGCGAAGCAACAATCCCTCCATCCATATCTTCAGCCCTGAATACACATACATCCGGATCAACAGGACCGAACTCCAGCTCCTTATCAGGCACTGTAAATGTCACTTTCACGTTGCCTTCACCATCTGCCACTATCTTCCTGGTCGCCGTAACTTCCACCGGAAGAGTAAACGCCATCTCCACCAAGCCGTCAGGTTTTCTCGGCCTTCGATTGAAAATTATTTCAGGCAGACTGCCTTTAGCTGCGCCTATCTTTACTTCCTGCATTTTGTCATAAGCAATAGATACCGAACCAGCGATTTTTCTTATCAGCGACCCCAGGTAGAACTGGTCGATATCGTCAGCGGGAGTTTCTTTCTCCGGTGCAAGCTTGGACCTGCGAAAAACCTCAGGCCCCGAATGAGTGTGAGTCGCACAAACAAGAATATTCTGAGAAGGGATGCCGATTTTTTCCGTAATAATATCTCGTACCGGCCCAGTTATATCTTCCAAAGGCGAGTACAACAGGTCCAGCGATACTATTGCCAAAGTAGTGCTCCCGTCACTAAGAACCAGCGATTTGACATAGAGATCATCGAGGATACTATCGCTCGAAAAACCTTTGGAACCGATAAGCTTCACTCCCACCGGAGGAGTAATAT
>CBDURK010000231.1:0-5419 GCA_965369645.1 uncultured bacterium
CCGAGAGTTTTACACGCTGTGCCTCTCCGCCTGAGAGTGTCGTCGAGGACTGGCCTAACTGCATATAACCCATGCCGACGTCGGCCAGTGTTTGCAGTACCCGGGTAATCTTCGGGAAATTCGAGAAAAAATTAAGCGATTCATCTATCCTCATAGCCAGTACGTCGGCAATATTTTTGCCTTTATATGTGACCTGCAGCGTCTCTGGATTGTATCTTGAGCCGCGGCAGCTCTGGCAGGTGACATAGACATCCGGGAGGAAGTGCATTTCAATCTTCTTGGTTCCCTGTCCGCGGCAGTATTCACATCGCCCGCCTTTGACGTTGAAGCTGAATCGGCCGGGCTTATAGCCGCGAATCTTCGCCTCCCGCGTCATTGAAAACAGCTTCCTTATCAGGTCGAAAACGCCCGTATAGGTGGCCGGGTTGCTGCGCGGCGTTTTGCCGATGGGCGACTGGTCTATCTCTATTATCTTATCGATCTGTGTAATGCCGAGGATGTTTTTGTGTTTGCCCGGCTTTTCGCGCGAGTGGTACAGCCAGCGTTTCAATGCCCGAAGCAGAATCTGGCTTACCAGAGTGCTCTTACCCGAGCCGGAAACACCTGTTACGCAGGTAAATACGCCGAGCGGGAATTTGACGTCGATATTTTTAAGATTATTTTCCTCCGCCCCCTTTACCTCGATACATTTTCGCAGGTTGTATTTTCTCCGCTTTACGGGCAGGGATATACTCTTTTGCCCGCTGAGATAATCACCTGTCAGTGATTCTTCGCATCCGGTTATATCATCCAGCTTGCCCTGTGCGACAAGTTCGCCTCCGTGGGTACCGGCGGCCGGGCCTATATCGATAATATGGTCGGCACTTCTGATTATATCTTCATCGTGCTCAACGACTATGACCGTATTGCCCATGCGTGCCAGGCGTTGCAATATGCCAAGCAATCGGTCGTTGTCGCGCTTGTGCAGACCTATCGTCGGCTCATCGAGCACATAGCAGACTCCTACAAGACCGCTGCCAACCTGCGTAGCTAAGCGGATTCGCTGTGCCTCGCCGCCGGCAAGTGTGCTGCTTGTTCTGTCGAGGGTCAGATATCCAAGCCCGACATCGACCATGAATTTCAGGCGGGCCTTTACTTCTTTTAAGACAGCGGCGCCGATAATGGCTTTTTCTTCTTCCAGTTTCAGTTTGCTAAAAAACTTCTGCGCCTTTTCGATACTAAGTGCGGTCAGCTCGTGTACGCTCCTGCCTCCGACGGTTACAGCGATGGCCTCGGGTCGCAGCCGTGCGCCGCCACAGCTTTTACAGGGCTGTTCCGAAAGGTAGCTGTGCAGTCTGGTTTTGACGTACTCGCTGGTAGTGGTTTTCCATCGCCGGTCAAGATTCGGGATAACGCCTTCGAACGCTATGCCGTATTTCTTTTTGTCGGCCGCCGTCGTCCCGTGCATGAGAATCCTTACGTACTCTTTCGGTATCTGGCTAAAAGGTTTCGATTTGCTGATTTCCATCTTTTTGCAGAACCTTTTGACCAGGCGGTTATAGAAAATATTCATTCTCTTGCCGCCTTTGCGCCAGGCATCGATAGCGCCGTTTTCCATCGAGACGCTTTTATCCGGCACTATCAGGTCGGGGTCAAACTCCAGAATCGTCCCCAGGCCGTCGCAGCTTTTGCAGGCCCCGTACGGACTGTTAAAACTGAAGAGGCGGGGCGAGAGTTCTTCGAGACTGGCCTGCGGGTGTTTTGGGCAGGCAAATTTTTCGCTGTAAATAACCTCCTGCCACTTGCCGTCGCCGCCGTTTGATTTACTTTTATGAGGTTCCTGCACGAGCGCCAGAAGGATACCGTCTGCCACTTTCAGTGCCGTCTCTACGGAATCAGCCAGACGCACGCGAATCGAGTTCTTGATTATCAGCCTGTCAACGACCGCCGCGATATGGTGCTTTTTATTCTTGTTCAAATCCGGAACGTTGCGTAAGTCATAGATAGCTCCGTCAACCCGGACACGAACAAAGCCTTCCCGTTGTATGCCGGTGAAAATATCTTTGTGCTCGCCTTTCTTGCCGCGAATCAGCGGGGCGCAAATCTGAAGCTTGGTACCCTCGGGCCTCGATAGAATCGAATTCACTATCTGCGATGAATGCTGGCTTGTAATCTCCTTGCCGCATACCCAGCAGTGGGGCTGGCCCACGCGGGCAAAAAGAAGTCTGAAATAATCGTAAATTTCAGTGGTGGTCGCTACCGTCGAGCGGGGATTGCTGCTGGCGCTTCGCTGCTCAATAGCGATAGTGGGGGGCAGGCCGGTAATATCCGAGATCGCCGGTTTTTGCATCTGCTCGAGGAACTGCCGGGCGTAAGTGCTGAGCGACTCGACATATTTCCTCCTGCCTTCGGCGTAAATCGTATCGAATGCGAGGGAGCTTTTGCCCGATCCGCTGATACCGGTGATTACTACCAGCTTATCGCGGGGAATATCCAGACTGATATTTTTGAGATTGTGCTCGGAGGCACCTGTAATCCTGATTGCTTTGTCTATTCGCCTGACCATTTTACGTTCTTATTACTCCTACCGTACTAGTGTTAAAAATTCTACAATAACCCAAACTAAAGATTGTAACACAGAGCCGCGAAAAGGTAAAATGCTTTTAATCACCGATTTTGGATACGAGGTAAGCCATGACTAATTAGCTTTGTTTTCGGACGTAACAAAGAAAGGGGTTCTTGGCTGCAAAAGCCTGCATTTTATCGGAATTAATGTTGCTTGTCAGTTTTTTAAACTAATTAAGAACTAAAAATTAAAACTTAGTATTTGTAAAAGCCGAAATATTGCTATATACTAATAATAAAAAGTTAGTATATAATTAGTAAATGCCTAAGGCTTTGACATTAAAAGTGATAACACAATGAGAAAGCCCAAAACTCCGCCTAAACTGGAAGTTATTTGGCAAAAAATCAAAGCTAATCCAGAACAGATCGCAGGATTTGTTGACATGATTTCAAGCCCGATAGCGGATCAATATCTCCATTGGGACAAGTTACGATATCACACACCTCCCGAGGGATATTCTAACGAACAATGGTGGTTGGCTATAAAAAAACAGCGTCAAAGCATGTTTAAACCTTTACCTCTATCAGAAAAAGACCAGAAGCCATTTCAGTATCTAACAAATGATTTTATTACTGAAGCTTTGCACCGGATTGACCAGTCTGCAGCTACGTTTAATCAGATGCCTGAGCAGATTGGGAATATGGAAACAAAAAATCGATATTATGTAAACTTTTTAATACAGGAGGCATTTACATCCAGTCAACTCGAAGGTGCAGCGACAACTCGCATAGTCGCAAAGGAAATGATTCGAACAGGCCGTCTTCCCTGTGATAAAAGTGAGCAGATGATACTTAATAATTTTGCTGCTATGAAGCGCATAAACACGCTCAAAGACGAACCTTTGTCCAAAGAATTAGTTTTTGATATTCATCAGCTTGTTACGGAAAAAACATTAGATGATTCGTCAGCCGTGGGGCGATTCCGCAAAGCCACTGAAAAGGTACGTGTCATCGATATGTATAATGAAGTATTTCATGACCCGCCACCTGCAAATCAGCTTGATAAAAGAATTGCCGCTATGTGCGATTTTGCTAACGGCAAAACACCTAAGTACTTTATCCATCCAGTGATTCGAGCTGTTATTTTACATTTTTGGCTGGCCTATGACCATCCTTTTGTAGATGGCAACGGTAGAACAGCCAGGGCTTTATTTTACTGGTTGATGCTCAGGCACAGGTATTGGCTCTTCGAGTTCATATCAATCTCACAGATTATTGTCAAAGCGCCGGCCAAATACGGACGTGCATTTCTTTACACAGAGACAGACGACAACGACTTAACTTATTTTATTCACTATCACCTCAACATTATTTTACAGGCAATCAAGGCCCTTTACGAATATATAGAAAGAAAAACAAAGAAACATCAGGCGATTGAAAATCAACTACGAGGTATAATCGTACTCAATCATCGGCAACGTGCGCTCGTCAGCCATGCCTTGCGTCATCCGCGCCACCGGTACACAATTAAGTCTCATCAAATAAGTCACAATGTTGTTTACCAAACGGCCAGAACCGATTTGCTTGATTTAGAAAAACGAGGATTGCTCGCCAGTCAAAAGATAGGCAAAACGTGGTACTTTACGCCGGTAAGCGACCTTGAGGAAAAACTAACCGATTTACCGTAATAGCCATTCGAAGCGTCTATGAAGACGAAGAAACTGCATAGCTGGGATTTGTCTTATTCGCAGGCGCGGGAGTGCCAGAAGGCCCTTGCCTCAAAGGTACGGTTTACGCCCCTGAAAAAGCCGCCGGAACTGATTGCCGGTCTCGACTGCGCATTCAGCAAAGACAGCAAAGAAATAATTGCCGCTGTTGTAGTGCTGAAGCTGCCTGATTTCGCCATCGTAGAAACAGTGAGTGCGGTAAGAAAAGTTACGTTTCCCTACATACCGGGCCTGCTGTCTTTTCGCGAAGCCCCGGTCTGTATCGCCGCGGTTGAAAAACTCAAGAGCAAGCCGGATGTGTTTATGATCGACGGCCAGGGAATTGCGCATCCGCGTCGGCTCGGTCTTGCGACTCATCTGGGTTTATTCTTCGATAAACCTACTATCGGCTGTGCAAAAAGCAGGTTAATCGGTGTCTATGAAGAGACGGGGCTGCAAAAAGGTGCGCATGCTTTGTTAAAGGACAAAAAGGACACTCAGAGTACACAATATGAAACAATCGGTGCTGTACTTAGAACGCGCACAAACGTTAAGCCGGTTTTCGTTTCCGTTGGCAGCAAATGTCTGCTGAAAGAAGCGATAGAAATCACCCTGGCCTGTGCGGTTAAATACCGCCTGCCGGAACCCACCCGTCTGGCTCACCAGCTCGTTAGCAAGCTAAGGCTCAACATCTGAACATATCTGCCTGGCGGCGCTGCCTCGAACTTATTTTGAGACGACTGTTGCGGATTTTATTAGGATAGGTTTATCCGGAACGTTCTGATACCCCTTTCGTGTCGTGGTTTTTGTTGAGGCAATTGCATCGAGAGTGTCCATTCCCTCAATTACTTTGCCGAATACGGCATATCCGGGATTACTGTTCGAAACGTAATTCAAAGGTGTGTTATTCCCGTGGTTAATGAAAAACTGGCATGTTGCGCTGTCCGGGTCATTTGTTCGAGCCATCGCGATAGTTCCTCGTTCATTTCCCAGGCCGTTACTTGCTTCGTTTACGATTGGCTCACGCGTTTCTTTTTTCTCCATCTGTTCCGTGAAACCACCACCTTGTATCATAAAGCCCGGTATGACTCTGTGAAATATGGTCCCGTTATAAAAGCCATCCTCTACATATTCGAGGAAGTTCTTAACGGTAACAGGTGCGGCCTGGG
>CBDURK010000232.1:0-5366 GCA_965369645.1 uncultured bacterium
GGTCAATAAGAGTGAGTACCGTTCTATGTGTGAATCTATCACAAAGGGAATACCTGGTGTTCCTAAACAGATTTCTCCTACTAAATATATCAGTAATATAACACGCACTAACAAATACCTAAAAGTAAACTAATTCTAGCTATAACCAAAAAAAACTAGGAACAGTCAGCTGCTTTTCTTGATATATGTCACGGAGTCGCATAATTTTACCAATCAACGATTTACCAGCTTCCACCCATTGCATCCATCTCATCGCTTTTAGTCTGTTGTGGACAGTATCCACGCCTTCATTATAAAGCCAACTCCAAAAAATGACTATATTTATTGCGTCATTTGTGCAAATGGATTATCTTCATACCAATAAGTTTCTTTCAGCCCATTTTTAAGGATTTTGAATAGCAAATACGGGCAAAAATAAATTACGAGGCAAGGCTATGACAAAAACGAACAATGAAACGCTATTTCATCTGGATCGGCCGTTAGATGGCAAAACGCTGAAAAAGGTCTTCAAAGACGCCGGTTATACCGAGACGGCATTAGCCGAAACTCTCGGCATATCATGCATCCACGAACGTCAGGATATTGAGGTTATCTATCGCCGTGTTAAAACGGACAATCCCTATAATATCCTGTTTCGTATGTTCTGGCTCGGACGGCCGGTTTGCGAGAAGGTGATTCGTAAGTATTTACCGGGCTTTAACGTCAAAGAGCTGGAAGGAACCGGCCTGCTGGCCCGTCAGGACGAGATGATTAAGTCAAAGGCCAAATTGGGACCGTATCACGAGCAACTGATGGCCAGCGATTTCGAGCCTGGAATCCACAGCGAGCTATCCGAAGAGCATGTCCTTGGCATAAGCGCCGCATCGATGACTCTGGCAAACGTGACAATTCGTCGAAAGGTCAAAACGGCCCTTGATCTCGGCACCGGCGCCGGCATCCAGGCCTTTTTGGCCGCCAACCACGCCGACCACGTCATAGGCACGGACACGAATTCACGGGCCCTGAATTTTGCCAGATTCAACGCCGGATTGAATGAAATAGACAATATCGAATGGCTTAAGGGAAGTCTCTACGAACCGGTTGCCGAACAGAAGTTCGAGCTGATAGTTTCGAATCCGCCGTTCGTGATTTCCCCAGAGTCTCGCTTTATCTTTCGTGACACCAATCTGCCGGGCGATGCCCTCTCGGAAGAAGTATTGCGCGGAGCTGGAGAGAAGCTGGCTGAAGGCGGTTTTGCCTGCATCCTTTTCAACTGGTATCATGACGAAACGGATTGGGATTCGCGTCCTCGAAATTGGATATCAAAAACCGGCTGTGACGGCTGGCTGGTATGTTTTAAGACAACAGATACATTGACTTATGCGGCCGATTGGCTGCAAACCAGTGTCGGACAGAATTCGCCGGACTACGGGCGGCTTCTGGATGAATGGTTGGAGTATTATGAGCAGATGGGGATAAAGCGAATCAGTGCCGGTGCAATGATCATGCGAAGGCGAAGCCGGCAGGCCAACTGGTTTCGAACCCACACGCTCGATAAGGGCCGCTGTATGGGGTCTTCCGGAGACCAGATAGAACGAATTTTTGCTGCGGAGGATTTACTTCAAACCCTCAACGACCGGCAGTTGCTGGAGCAACAGTTCCTGTTCGATGAACACCACCGCCTGGAACATCAACTGACAGCTCGGGACGGACGCTGGGTCGTCAATGGCGAGCACCTTTTTGCTTCCCAGGGCATTCCGTTTGCAGGGAATGTTGACATGCATATTGCGAATCTACTGGCCGGCTGTGACGGCAGGCAAACATTGCGAGAGCTTGTCGCGGTAGCGGCTTCTCATATGCAGACCGAGCCGGAATCGATAATCCCAGCATGCTTAAAAGCTTTTCGCAGGCTCATGCAGTCAGGATTCCTGAGTGCTGTCATCCAAATCAGCAAAACAGACCTATAAAATAAAAATGCTATTTTAAGCGACAACTAAATTAAAAAATAGGTTGACACAGCAGCTCAATTTAACTAAACAATAATTTTAAGAGCGGTAAAAAGTAGGTTTTGAACACTCTGATAAAAAGTAATTTTAAGCATAATTTTACTAACATATTCCAAGACGGCATGAGGATACGACAATGGCTGAAATAAATCGCACATCTCTTTTTGGTAAACTCAACAGTTTGGGCTATAAGGCTATCGAAAGCGCTACAGTTTTCTGTAAACTGCGAGGCAATCCTTACGTGGAACTGATACACTGGTTTTATCAAATTTTGAAGCTGCCCGATTCGGACCTGCATCATATTATAAAGTACTATGAAATAGATCCTTCCAGACTTGCCAAGGACATGATGGAGGAACTTGATAAATTACCACGAGGATCCACATCAATTTCGGATTTATCTTCCCATCTCGAAGAGTCCGTAGAGAGAGGTTGGGTTTTTGGAAGCCTGCTGTTCGGGGAGTTTCAGGTACGCACAGGTCATTTGATAGTCGGCATCCTTAAAACAAGCGGTCTCAAGAATATTCTTCTGGGTATATCGGGGGAATTCAGCAAGGTCAAGATTGAGCAGCTAACGGACGATTTTGCTAAAATCGTCGTCGGTTCACCTGAAGAGACACTCACATCAACCGACGGTTCGTCCCACAGGATCAAGGCCGAAGCCGCCGGGGATTCGGGAGAGATGGCACCGGCAGCTATGGGCAAACAGGAAGCCCTGGCAAAGTTCTCGGTTGACCTTACCGAAAAGGCCCGGAGCGGTGATATGGATCCCATAGTGGGACGTGACGACGAAATCAGACAGATAATCGACATTCTGATGCGCCGGCGCCAAAACAATCCGATTCTGACTGGAGAAGCAGGAGTCGGCAAAACGGCAGTAGTAGAAGGATTCGCGCAGCGTATCGCCTCCGGCGACGTGCCGCCATCGCTTAAAGACGTTAAGCTACAGGTTTTGGACATAGGATTGCTACAAGCCGGCGCCAGCATGAAAGGGGAATTCGAGAACCGCCTGCGTCAGGTCATTGAAGAGGTTCAAAGCTCTCCCAAGCCAATAATCCTGTTCATCGACGAAGCGCATACTCTCATCGGCGCCGGTGGCTCGGCAGGTACGGGCGATGCAGCAAACTTGCTCAAGCCGGCGCTGGCCCGCGGCACTTTACGAACTATCGCGGCTACTACATGGTCGGAGTATAAAAAATATATTGAGAAAGATCCCGCGCTTACCCGAAGATTCCAGGTAATCAAGATTGATGAGCCTACAGAAGATAAGGCGGTAATGATGATGCGGGCAGTGGCTTCGAAGCTTGAGAACCATCACCGTGTTCAGGTATTGGACGAAGCCCTGGACGCAGCGGTCCGTCTTTCGCACAGATATATACCCGAACGGCAACTGCCCGACAAAGCTGTAAGCCTGACCGATACCGCATGCGCAAGAGTCGCAATCAGTCAACATGCGGTGCCAGCGGAATTGGAGGATTGCCGCCGGCGGATTCAGGCATTGGAAACGGAAATGGAAATCATCGGCAGAGAAGCCGTAACAGGTATAGACCACACAGTTCGCGAATCTGAAATCACGGAGAAACTCGAAGCTGAACGCAAAAGACTGGCAAAGTTGGAAGAACGATGGAAAAAAGAGAAAAAGCTGGTTGACGCCATTTTAGACATTAGAGCCAGATTACGCAAAAGCGGCGAAGGCACTATCGAACAAGTCCAGGCTTGCGAAAAAGAAGACTCAGAATCTGAAGTAAAAACCGAAACCGGCGGCTCTGACAAGGCGCAGCCCGAAAAATCAAAAGAGCCGGAGAAAGTGGACCGGAAAAAAATGCTCAAAGAGCTTAAGTCACTTCAGAAAAAACTAACAAAATTACAGGGTGAAACACCTCTGATTCTTCCGTGTGTGGACACACAGGCCGTTAGTTCCGTAGTTGCAGATTGGACGGGGATTCCGGTTGGCGGAATGGTAAAGAACGAAATCGAAGCGGTTCTGAATCTCGCGGAGAGGCTCAAGCAACGTGTTATCGGCCAGGACCATGCGTTGGAAGCAATTGCCAAACGCATAAAAACCTCTCGCGCACGTATCGAGAATCCGAACAGGCCGGTTGGCGTAATGCTCCTGGCCGGGCCCAGTGGCGTGGGCAAGACTGAATCGGCACTTGCCTTGGCTGAGGCCATGTACGGCGGTGAAAGCAACCTGATTACTATCAATATGAGTGAGTTCCAGGAGGCTCATACTGTTTCAACGCTCAAAGGCTCTCCTCCCGGATATGTCGGCTACGGTGAAGGGGGTGTCCTGACTGAGGCGGTGCGTAGGCGCCCTTATAGTATAGTCCTCCTCGATGAGGTCGAAAAGGCACATAAAGATGTGCACGAGATATTCTTCCAGGTATTCGACAAGGGCCAGATGGAAGATGCCGAAGGCCGCTTAATCGACTTCAAAAATACGATAATTCTTCTTACAAGCAACGCAGGCACCGACCTGATTATGGATATGTGCAAAGACCCGAAGCTCATGCCTGAGCCTGAGGGCATTCGCAAAGCTATTCGCAAACCTTTACTTGAGGTCTTTCCTGCAGCGCTGCTCGGTCGTCTTGTTATTGTGCCATATTATCCAATCACCGACGAAACACTGAAACTTATTATTCGTTTACAGTTAGGCCGAATTGAACGCCGCACAAAGGAAAATCATAAAATACCGTTCACTTATGACGACGAGGTCCTGGATCTTATCGCCAGCCGGTGTACAGACGTTGAAAGCGGGGCTCGAACGGTGGATGCCATCCTGACCAATACTTTGCTTCCGGAAATTGGTCAGGAACTATTGATTAGGCTTATGGAAAGTAAAACCGCAAAAAGGGTACATATCGGCGTCAAAGACAGCGAATTTGTATATTCGTTCGACTAAAACAGCATTAAACAGGTTGATAACTGATGGTATTCGGGCCCAGATGGGATGAATTTATGTCACCGAAAAGACATGACCTTGCGGCGCCTGATATCAAAACAGCCGCCTTTGACGGAGATAAGACCCGCAGGGCAAGGCTCCCTATGGGTTGCTCGTTCCGAACAGCTAATATTCCTGCAAATAGACGGGTTATAGAGTAAAATGACTTTTATTTAAGGCAGTTAGTAATGGCAGGGACTCAAGAACACAGAAAGTTAGCAATCGGTACCCCACTTGGGGAAGATGCACTTTTGCTGATAAGGATGTCCGGCACAGAGCAACTTGGCCGGCCGTTCGAGTACCAACTTGACTTGGCAAGTCATGATAATAATATCAATGCTCAAGATATTATAGGACAAAACGTGACCATCCGTTTCACACTTTCGACCGGTGAAACCCGCTATTTCAACGGTTATGTAAGCCGCTTTATTCATATCCCC
>CBDURK010000233.1:0-5359 GCA_965369645.1 uncultured bacterium
ATCGTCGGGTCAAGTTACTGTGTTCGTTCGAGAGTTGTTTCATTTTATCCATAACCTAATGAATTAGAAGCTTTTCTCATACCCGCTGTCATGAATTTCTTAGCACAGAAGCGTTGCTTTCTTGCTATTCATAGCAAGACCACCTAACACCATACAGGACAAAAACTGATATATCCCGAAACAAATCGTTCTCTGTTCAGTTGTTTAAGCTATTTGAGCGATTGGTTCATAAGCCTCTAACCCTTCTTTCTTTGCGGTAATCCATTCGTAAAGAGTGGGAATAACAATTAGAGTCAATAAGGTCGAGGATACAAGTCCACCTATTACAACTATAGCCAATGGTCTTTGAACTTCTGAGCCTGTCCCTGAAGTTATAACCAGCGGCAGCAAACCTAAGGCGGTCGTTATTGTGGTCATCAGGACAGGTCTCAACTTTGATGAACAACCGGTAATAACAGATTCTCGCAGCCCCAGACCCTGCGCCTTAAGATGTTCGAATCGTGATATCAAAACCAACCCATCGGTCAGGGCTATACCGAACAAAGCGATAAATCCGATAGAAGAAGGAATGCTGACATTTTCTCTGAAAAGGGCAAGGGCAAACACACCACCAACTAATGCTAATGGTATATTGAGCATAATTAGAAGTACATTTTTGAACGAATTGAACAGGCCGTAGAGCATCACAAGAACCAAAAGCAAGGTGATTGGAACAACCACAAACAGCCTCTTATTTGCTGCCTGATGCAATTCGAACTGTCCACCCCATTCAAGCCTGTACCCGGGAGGAAACATTACGCTGTTGGCAACTTCATTTTGAGCTTCCTGAACAAAGCCTCCGGCGTCTCTGCCTCGAACATTGCATTGTATAGAAATATAACGCCGTGTGTCTTCTCGGCTTATTTGCCGCAAACCTGTAACAGTATTGATATCGGCAACTTCGTCAAGCGGGACGTTGTAGCCGGCCGGTGTGCGAATCAGCAGGTTTTTTATCAACTCGATGTTTTTACGATAGGCTTCGGCAAATCTGGCAGTAATGCCGAATATCTTTTCGTCCTCGAAAACCTTGCCGACTTCTACACCGGATATAGCGCTTTGGATCGTATGTTGTATCTGGTAGTTGCTCAGCCCATGCCGTGCTATCTGGCTGCGGTTCATATCGATCTGCAGTTGTGTCTGACCGGCGACCTGCTCAGTTCGGAGATCGGCCACTCCCGGTATATTGGCAAGAACGTCATGGATTTCAGCCGCCTTGGCTTCGAGCGTGGCCATGTCGTGGCCAAAAAGCTTGGCTACGACCGCCGTGCCGGCCCCCCCCACCAGCCCGTCAACTTCATGCTTGATAGGCTGAGAGAAACTGACTGCTACTCCGGGATAATCACGAATACGACTATCAATTTGAGCGACAAGCTCTTCCTGCGTTTTAGCGGTTTTCCACTGCTTCCTGGGTTTCAGGTTGACTGTAATACAAGCATAATTAGTGTGATGAATATGTGGGCCGACTTCACCATAACCGATATCAGCAATAACTTGTTTTATCTCAGGAAAATCCAGGATATCCTCGGCTAACTCTTCTGTAGTAGTGCTTATCTCTTTGAGAGATATGTTGGGATTCATATACGCCAGAACCTGGACAGTTCCTTCCTGAAGAGTCGGAACGAATTCCTTGCCCAGCCTGGTGAATACCGTCGCCCCCAGTGTCATCAAAAGTATCATGACCAAAATAACCATTGAACGCCGGCCGAGACAATGCGTCAATATTGACTTATAGCAATTGAGTATCACCGGATGAACACCCCTGGCAATGTTGTCTCGACCTCTTTCTTTGTGCAGAAGACGATAGAACACCGGGGCGATAATCAGCGCATAAATCAGAGAGCCAACCATAGTCGTTGACACTGCAAAAGCCAGCGGCCTGAACATCTTCCCCTCGACCCCGCTAAGAGTAAAAATGGGAATAAACACTATAATGATGATGGAAACGGCAAAAAATATTGGCTGGCCAATTTCTTTGGCAGCGCCTAATATTATCTCTGTTGGTGTGCTCTCCTCGCTCTTGGTTCCGAATGTGGACTGAATCCTCTCCACCATTATGATTGTCGCGTCAACTATCATCCCCAATGCAATCGCTATGCCGCCAAAAGATATCAAATCGCCGGGTATCCCATTGCGGTACATTAGAACAAACGCAAAAAGCATGGAAAAGGGCAGTGAAAAGACCACGATCAATGCGTTTCGTATGTTCCCCAGGAACAGAAATGAAACAAGGCACACCAGAATAAGGCCAATCGTAAGTGCGTTTCTGACGGTGTTTATACTGTTTCGGACAAGTTGCGATTGATCGTAGAAAGGGGTAATTTTGACCCCTTCGGGCAATGTCATGTTGATTTGGTCTATTCGTTCCTTAAGACGACCGATTACCTCGAATGAATTCGCTCCGTGGAGTTTATAAACACCACCGACTACAATCTCTTTTTCGCCATCCAGGCAGGCCACTCCTCGCCTGAACGCATTGCCGAATTCCACCGTAGCGATATCCCTTACGAAAACCGGGCTGCTCTTATGAGCACGTATCACGATATTCTCGATATCCTCTATCGCATTTACCAATCCCAGGCTCCGAACAATCAGCTCTTCGGAACCTTTCTCGATAATGCCGGCCCCCAAATTCAAGTTGTTTTTTTGGACCGCTTCGATGAGGTCTTCCAAAGTCAAATCGTATTCCAGAAGACGGGCCGGAAGCACTTTTATCTGATATTGCCGGACGTGCCCCCCCTGACTTATTACTTTGGCAACGCCCGAGACTGTTTGAATATCGCGTTTGACAATCCAGTCCTGAATTGTCCTCAGATCCGTAGTGTTGTATTCATCTGCTTCGATATAGTAAGACAGAATCTTGCCCATCCCGCTCGCAATGGCCCCCATTTCCAGGCCGTGAGACATATTCATCGTTTCAGGTATACCCTCTTCGGCCTCTTTTAGCCTCTCGGAAACAAGCTGCCGGGCAAGATAGATTTCCACATCGTCTTCAAAGTAGATGTTTACTGTAGAAAGTCCAAGAGATGATATCGACCGTATCTTTTTGACGCCGGGAATACCTCTCATCGCCACTTCTACCGGGCGGGTAACGAATTGCTCAACCTCCTCGGCTGCCATTCCTTCGAGTTCAGCGAAAACCTGCACCAGATTCGGGCTGATGTCAGGAAAAGCGTCAATATTCAGCCTTGAAAGGGAGAATACTCCCGCCGCACTAACACCGACAAAGCACAAGACTATTAACAATTTATGTTTCAGTGAAAATTGAATTGCTCCTGTAATCATACTTTACAACTCCGATATTATTAATGAGCGTGTCCATGACCGGCGTGGCCACCACCCGCTGTCTTTTCGATTTCTGCTTTAAGACGAAAACTGTTTTTGGTCACTATTTTTTCGCCGACTTGCAGGCCTGAGATAATTTCGACATACTTATCATTAGACCACCCAATAGCTACCGGCTGAGCTTCGAAACCATGCTCGTTCTGAATAAATACACAGGTTTCATCATCCATGTCCTGAAGGATGTCTTTGGCAACCACCAAATCGGCTTTGCGTTTTTCTACCAGAACCTCGGCAGTTATAAATGTTCCCGGCCGAAGCTGTCCTGAAGTATTGTCCAGCACTATCCTTGCAAGTGAAGTTCGTGTTTTGCCGTCAACCACCGGTTCAACGTAATCTATAACACCTTTAGTTTCTGGAACACTTGATTTGGCGGAAATTGTCACCGTTTGACCTTTCCTTATAAGGCTTATATCTTTCTGATGGACTTGAAGGTTGACCCATACAGTATCCAGATCAGCAACCACAAATACTTCCGAATCATCTTTCACTACTTCTCCTAAAGTCATATGCTTTTCAATAATTGTCCCCTCAAAAGGACTGCGGATCGGATACCATGCCAGTTTTTCATTTGTTATACGAACATCAGAAATATTTGTATCCTGACCTTTGGCCAATGCTTTTGCCGCACATTCTGCACAGTTCGGATCCGTACATTCTTCCTCTTCCTCTATCGGTATGCCCTGATTTTTCGACAGAACTGCAAGGTCATTAACATCTTTAGCAGTAAGGCCAAGGACATAAAGAAGTTGTTCAGCGGCTTTTAGCTCAATCACGCGTGTGTTTTGGGCTCGTCTGGTTTCCATAAGACTAAGGTAAACTTCAAAATTAACACTGTCCCGCATAGCTACATATTGAGCATCAGCCTTCTTAAATGCACTCTCGGCTTTCAAAAAATCTTCTTTGCTGGAAACCTTCTTTTCGTAAAGATCTTTTTCCCTCAGATATGCTTCCCTGGCAAAAGTGTATTCAGCATAGGATGAAACGAGCAGGCTGCGATTCATACCCATAGCACTGCCGTTCATATCCCGAAGAGCTTCCAATGATGGAGAACTCTTTAATGTTTCCAAGAGCTTCATAGTATTGTCATAGACTTCCTGGGCCCGTGTAAGTTCTATCGAACAGCAGGATATCTCAGACTGCTTGGCTAAATAATCTACCTTCGCCCCGCCCAGCTTGGTGCTTTCGAGCCATGCAAGAACTTCTCCGGCAACAACATCATCGCCTATGTCCTTGATAACCTGGCGAACTATACCAGGTACGGCCGGAACGATATGAGCCAGTTTATTGGTATTGAATGTTATCTCGCCAGGGACACTTAAATGAATTTCGAATTCTCCTGAACCGGCCCGGTCAACTTCGATACCATACTTCTTTATATCTTCTGAAGATAACTGCACAATTGAATCGCCATGCAGCATTTCGTGTTCAGCCTCCATAACAGCATAGGCGCAATTTGTCGTAACATATTCACCTTCGGAAAGACCGGACAATACCTGCACAAGGCCATTATCTTTCTTCCCCAATTCAAGGCTGCGTCTCTCAAATGTTTCACCGGATAATTGTACAAATGCCACAGGGCTTCCTTCATCATCAACTATAGCCGATTCCGGCACGGCGATGACTGACTCTGAGAGTATCTTTTGCCGCTTTACTTCTTCTGTCCGGAAAGGTATTTTCCACTGCTGTTCCTTCAGATAGCTGATACCTGCGATTTCTTCAGGTAATGGGGCATGGTCGATGTCACCCTGTGTCCCGTAAACTCTCAAAGCGGGCAGTTCGACGATGTGTTCTTTTTCACCTAACGGAATAATTAATGACAGTTTCCAACTGCCGGATTTCGAAAATGTCAATTCGGGAATATAAATACCATCCCTTGCCGGTGTCTTTTCGACATGCCTTGTTGATACCCCGGATTCATCCGTTAAAACAAAAACAACATTCCCTTTTCGCCGCGGCTCAAGTGTCATCCTGTCCGTAA
>CBDURK010000234.1:0-5345 GCA_965369645.1 uncultured bacterium
CGAGGACGACCGCAACTCAGCAGAGTCGGCGGGTTTCCAATTGGCCCCGGCCTTGTCTCAGACACTTGCCGAACGCCAGTATTTGTCCTATATTGCATTTACCCGTCCATCCGAATTTCTGTGCATTACATATCCTTCGATTGACGATAAGGGAGGAGCTGTACCTCGCTCCCAATTCATAGACAATCTCGAATCGCTGTTCGGAAATCTTAATGAAGAATCAATCGCAAATGAGAAAATAGATATTGAACAGGTTCATAGTAAAACCGAGCTTACGGATTTGCTGTGTACTCAGCTCGGAAGGGATGCGTTCAGGCCCGAAGCCGACGATAATGAAAGTCTTGGTGAATTATTAGAAGATATTTGTTCAGATGAGAGGTTTGCAGAATTAGGTTCAAGCGTTCTTTCTGCGATAAATTACGACAATCGCGCACGATTGGACGGCGATGTTATCGAGGATCTGTTCGCCAGGCAGATACGAAGCTCCGCAACGAGGCTGACCACTTTTGCCGCCTGTCCGTATCAATATTTTGCCCGATACACTTTGCATTTGGAGCAGCGAAAAGAATTTAAGTTTGAGCCTTTAGATATGGGCGCCTTTTATCATGATGTTCTGGATGCTTTGTTAAAAACTCTAAATGAACAAAAGAAGGATTTTGCAACGATTGAAAACGAAGAGCTGTTAAACATACTGAAAAAGCAAACAGAACAGGTTATTCAGACTAATTCCTTCATTTCGAACTTCAGAAGCCGCTCGCCCCACAATGCTTATATTATCAGTTCGGCCTCTGATGTTCTTGGTGATTTTGTTTTAGCGGTTGGCCGGATGGTACGGGCCGGGGATTTCAGGCCGAGCCTCTCGGAAGTTTCGTTTGGCCGGGCCAAAGATGCTCTTGAAACACTCGGCAAATTTGAGCTTGCACTGCCGAATGACCGCACAGTATCTTTAAACGGCAAAATTGACCGGCTTGATATTGCGCATGTTAACGGCGAAAATATTGTGCTTGTTTTCGATTATAAACGTAAAGCAAAGTCATTTAGCTGGTCGGAATTTTGCTATGGTCTTGAGATACAATTGCCGCTCTATATGTTAGCTGTTCGCAATGCTGCCGGCTCGAAAATAAAAAACGTTGCGGGAGCGTTTTATATGCCGGTCGAGGTAAGCCCCGAAAAAACCACTCTTGATGAAATACCGAAGATGACAGAAAAATATATTTATAAAGCACATGGAATATTCAACGGTGAATTGTTCCGCCAGCTCGATAATTCGGACAGCAACAGATTTTATAATTTCTTTGTTACTAAAAAAGGTGACCAGTACGGGAGAAAAAATAACAGCGGGGCGTTAGAACCGGACGAATTTGAGAGAGTGCTTAAATTTGCCGAGAAAAAAATAATCGAATCGGCAGGGCAAATACTGTCGGGCTGTATTGATGTCAGGCCATATCGTTTGAGCGGAAAATCACCGTGCAGTTATTGTCAATATATTTCTGTCTGTAGGTTCGATTGGCAGATAAATGACTATAAACCTCTATTATCGCTTGGGAAAAGTCGAGTTCTTGAAATGATGAAAGTTGTTGATGGCTGAAAAAAAGATTAAATGGACCGACCAGCAGGAGCGGGCTATTAAAGCTCGTGGCAGTGACATTCTCGTTACAGCCTCCGCCGGCACAGGCAAGACCGCCGTTCTTTCGGGCCGATGTGTTGAAATCATTTCCGACAAATCGATATGTCCGGATGTCCGCAACATACTTGTATTGACCTTTACCGAAGCGGCAGCGGAACAGATGCGTTCACGAATCACCGGGCAATTAAAAAAACTATTCCATGAAAATCCTGATAATCACCTTCGCCGCCAGCTTATGCTGCTCCAGGGCGCCGATATCAGTACGATACATTCATTTTGCAAGCGGCTTATCACGGAGTATTTTTATAAGCTCGGCCTGGACCCCACTTTCAGTGTAATTGACGGCGACGAGCAAAAACTGCTCAAAGCAGAGGCCCTCGAAAAAACCATAGATTGGGCTTGGCAGCAAAGCAACCTCCAGGCAGCTCTTGAGCAGCTTTTATATCGGCGTGACCTTCGGACTAATGACGGTTTTCTTACAAAGATAATATACATCAGCGATTATCTCGACGGTGTAGTCTCACGTCAGGACTGGTACGAAAGAGCTGCGCTGCTTGCCGAGGCTGTTAATCCATTTACAACCGATATCGGCAAAAAACAAAAAGAAATTGTGGCAGATAAATTGCAGCACACTCTCGCTCGGATTCAGTATGCTATAAAGCTTTATGAAACTGAGAATCCCGGCGGCAAGTGGGCGATAAAGTGGAATGAAACCTTTGTCGAACATGTTACTGCATACATCGAGCTAATAAAATCCGGTTGTTGGGAAAAGTTCAGCAAAGAAATAAGAAATTACCAAAAACCATCGAGGTATGAGTACAAACCGAGGGGCTTATCAGGTCCGGTTGCAGAGATTATCAAAAGTGTTGCTGAAGAAGCTAAAAAATCTTTTAACGAACTATTTGACCTTGCAATTCTAAATCCTGATTACCTCGATAGCTTAAGTGGTTCGGTTGGTTTGCAGACAAAGGTACTTGTCGAGCTTATTAAGAAGTTTGTCCAGTTATACAGCCATGCCAAAATAACACTTAATTGTCTGGATTTTGCCGACCTTGAGCATTACGCATTGAAGCTTTTAACGGCCGAAGATTCCTCACAAGACCAGACGAAACCATCTGAGACGGCGCTAATGCTTCGGAAAAAATACAAGTACATATTTGTTGACGAATATCAGGACATCAATTCCGTCCAGCAGCAGATACTCGAGATGCTCAGCCCCGGCGGCAATGTCCTCGAAGTCGGCGACGTTAAACAAAGTATTTATGCTTTTCGCGGGGCACAGCCGGATATTTTCCTCAAACAGCTAAAGCATGCTTCGGGTGAAATCGAAAAGGCTTCAAGTGGTTTACGTGTTGACCTCAACCTTAATTTCCGCTCGGCCAAAGGAATCCTTGATTTTGTCAACAGGATATTTTCACGAATAATGACAGACTCTTTTGCAAAGATTGACTACGACGAGTCACATCAATTAAAGCCCGGACATGAGAATGAATCTAAGGGAAGTACGTTAAGTAACAGCAACCCTGTTGTTGAGTTTCACATACTTGATGAAATAGAAAAAGACTACGGTTCGGACGGCGAAAAGAGCAGGGGGGCAAATGATGAGGGAAATCCCAGCCTGGTTACTTCCCGCCAGTCTCAGGCTGCGATGATTGCCCGGCGTATCAGGCAGATGGTCGGTGCCGATACCGGTAAGCCTGAGTTTCAGATATTCGACAAACAGCAGGACGCCATTCGCGATGTCGATTATCGTGACATTGTCATATTGATGCGTTCGCTGGCTCAAAAGGCCAATGATTATGTCGAAGTTTTCCGCCTGGCGGGAGTACCCGTAAGTTGCCAGGCTACGGCAGGTTATTTCCAGGCGACCGAAATCAGTGATGTATTATGCCTGCTTAAGGTGCTGGACAATCCCCAGCGTGACATCGAACTGGCCGCGGTATTGCGAAGCCCGTTTTTCAACGTTAGTGACAGTGAGCTGGCGAAGATAAAAATACACAGTAGAGCGGCCCAGCAGCATGGAAACTTTTATGATTGTATGCTCCTGTACTGCAACTCTGCTGTGGATAAAAAACTTGCCGGCAAGCTCGAATGTATAGATCAAAAGATAAAGCAGTGGCGCTCAATCGGCAGGCGGGGCAATATCGCTGATGTTCTCTGGCAGGTCTATCGCGAAACAGGCTATCTGTCATTCGTTTCGGCCCTGCCGAACGGACAGGCGCGAAGGGCCAATCTTCTCAAACTCCATGACAGGGCAATTCAGTTTGAGGGCTTCGCCAGCAGTGCCGGCATACCTTCACTGACTCGTTTTGTAGAATTTATAGAAAAGCTTCAGGAAACAGGGCAGGATTGGGCGCCTGCCGAGCCGCAGGCCTCAGCGGGTAATTCAGTTCGTATTTTAAGCGTACATAAAAGTAAGGGCCTTGAATTTCCGGTGGTCTTTTTAGCTGAGCTGGATAGTCCTTTCAACAAAAAAGATATCCACGCAGATATTCTAACTGATACCGACTACACTCTTGGCTTGCAGGTTATTGACCAAAACTCGAAAAGCAAGCTGCGTTCGCTTGCACACGAAGTCATCGCCGAGCAAAAATTCTCAATCGCCTTGGCCGAGGAAATGCGCATTCTATATGTTGCTACAACACGCGCCAGAGAACGGCTCATTTTAGTCGCTTGCCAAAAACAAAAGACATGCACTCGGATTATCTCGAACGGCTATTTCTTTGGCGATGGCCCCATCCCAGACTGGCAGCTTCGCTCGGCGCCGAATCCTCTGGAATGGATACTCTATGCGCTTTCGCAGAATAAAAGTTTACACGGCGTTTTTCAAACCGACCTGGCCGGCAGCGCTGTGGACGATGATTTATTCAGCTTCAAACTTTACGACCAGCGAGAACTCAGACAACTCTCCGAGTTTGTTATCAAGCTAAAAACCGACAAACTAATTCGCTCGTCCACTGCCTCTAAAAAAACACGCGAAAAACGAAAAGAATCGAAATTGTATTCGCACTTGAAAAAATCATTGGACTGGCGGTATCGTTTTGGCGACACATACAAATTACCTGCCAAAAATTCGGTAACACAATTGACCCATAACAGCGATGAATACGCAATCGGCCTTTGGCAGACTAAAGGATTGGATCGCCTGCC
Organism: uncultured bacterium; assembly: GCA_965369645.1. Taxonomy (GTDB): domain Bacteria; phylum Planctomycetota; class Phycisphaerae; order Sedimentisphaerales; family Anaerobacaceae; genus NIOZ-UU13. Next base: position 4,778 of record CBDURK010000234.1, read on the forward strand.
GGGTGTACTGAAATCCTCCGAGCCGCCTGTAACCAAATCTGTTGAACCGCAACTGCTCGGAACGGCCACACACCTTGTAATATCTCAGCTTGACTTATCAGGAGCAGTAACCGCAGAGACCGTCGAAAAAACAAAGGACAAACTTATAGCCGACAATTCTATAACAGCTTCAGTAGCGAAGAATATCGATACTGAATCGATTCTGGCCTTTTTCCAAAGCGAACCGGGTAAGTTATTTCTTGATGCTCCGGCCACTCACAGATGGCGTGAATGGCCCTTCACCTTTGCCCTGCCAGCCTCCGAATGGACAGATTCCTGCCTTATGCGCGATACGCAATACGCAATACGAGATACGATTATAATTCAGGGCATTATAGATATGCTGGTCCGAACGCCGCAAGGCTTGGTTATTATAGATTTCAAAACAGACCGCGTAACCGCCGAACAGGTTACCGAACGCGCCGAGCTTTATCGCCGCCAGTTAGAGTATTACAGCCGGGCCGCCTCGGCCATCCTCAAATCCGAATCCATCACTAAATGGCTCTATTTCCTGACTCCACGTGTTTCT
>CBDURK010000235.1:0-5337 GCA_965369645.1 uncultured bacterium
GTCGCCGAAATAGCGAAGCATTACGGCCTGCTTTTCAGCCCTGGGCAATTTCACAACGGCTGCTAAAAGTCTCTGTTTGTCTTCGTCAAGCCGGCTGTTCGGCTTTTCAATCGCTGCGGTTATTGTTGTTTCAAGCCGGGCTTCTTTCGGCCTTCGCCGAACCGAATCGAGTGCGCATCTTCGAGTTATTTTCATCAACCATGGCCCGAAAGATTCAGGCTTTCGCAGACCGGCCAACCGTTCATAAGCCCTTACAAAAGCATCCTGCGAGACGTCCGTAGCCGAGTGATAATCGCCCAGAACGTCCAGAGCAATGGCACGTACCGGCCGTTCGTAACGTTTTACAAGCTCGGCAAATACATGCTTTTCACCGTTCAGGACCGCTTTTACCAATTCAGCATCTGTCTGCACTAAAGAGTCTCCTTTTTGAAGCGCTTCTACTATTAAGAGCGGATAAAGTCCAAAAATGCGACAAGAAAATTATTTTAACCGGCACAAAATCCACTTTCTTTTTCAATCAGAAACTTGACGTAACTTATAAAAACCAGTAACCTCTTGTTTTGGTTTTAAGTTTCAATTTTTTTAGCGATTTTCGTACTTAGAAAGGAATATGTAATGTTTACAGCGATAGTTAGCATAACGGCAAGAGAAATACTCGATTCCCGCGGCAACCCTACAGTTGAAGTTGATGTTTTGCTTGAGGATGGTTCCTACGGCAGGGCGGCGGTACCCTCCGGGGCCAGCACCGGCGCCCACGAGGCAGTAGAACTGCGCGACACAAGGGCAAAGCGCTATATGGGCAAAGGTGTTGCCGGCGCTGTTAAGAATGTAAACGAAATCTTAGCCCCCGAGGTGGTAGGCATGGACGCCGCCTGTCAGGAAGAGCTTGATGCGTTGTTGATTGAGCTGGATGGCACGCCCAACAAAGGAAAACTCGGCGCAAACGCGATATTGGGTGTCTCCTTAGCGGCTGCAAAGGCCGCCGCGGATGCCGCGGGTTTGCCACTGTACCGTTATTTGGGCGGATGCAACGCGAATATACTCCCCGTACCGATGATGAATATCCTGAACGGTGGAAAGCACGCCGACAACAACGTCGATTTTCAGGAATTTATGATTATGCCCATCGGCGCAAAAAGCTTCCCCGAAGCCCTGCGGATGGGAGCCGAAACATTCCATACCCTTAAAACCGTCCTGGCGAAGAAAGGCTACTCAACATCTGTTGGCGATGAGGGCGGCTTTGCCCCTTCACTGAAATCCAATGAAGAAGCGCTGGAAGTCGTTATGGATGCAATCAAAAAGGCCGGCTACAAACCAGGCAAGGATATCTCAATCGCACTCGACCCTGCTGCAACTGAAATGTTCGACACCAAAACAAAAAGCTACAAATTCTTCAAGTCCGCTCCCAAGAAAAAAGTCTCCCCGGATGATATGGTTAAGCACTGGACCAAATGGGCCAATAAATATCCTATCATTTCAATCGAAGACGGGCTGGCCGAGGACGACTGGGCCGCTTGGACAAAATTGAACAAGAAAATCGGCGACCGTGTCCAGTTGGTTGGAGACGATCTTTTCGTAACCAACACCAAACGTCTCGCTAAGGGCATTAAACTCGACTGTGCGAATTCGATATTGATAAAGCTCAACCAGATAGGCACGCTCACTGAAACTTTCGAGGCGATTAATATGGCTCGCAGGGCCGGCTGGACCGCGGTCATAAGCCACAGAAGCGGTGAAACAGAAGATACTACAATCGCCGATTTAGCTGTTGCCTCGGGCGTAGGCCAGATAAAGACCGGCTCACTGTGCAGAACAGACAGAATCTGCAAATACAACCAACTGCTCAGGATAAGTGAAGACCTAGGACAGGCCGGGCAATACGCAGGTTTTATGTTTAAATAATCACCGCCGTGAGGGCATAAGTACACTTTGAACCGTATGTATATACACAGCTTGTGTATTGAATCCTTGCGTGCTTATGAGTTGTGCACTTAAGCACTTGAACAATATGCAAAGGCGAAACTTCATTCGGATGATTTTGTTTGTCGTCTTTTTCAGCATCGGTGCGGCGTCACTTGGCATTTCCATACTCTGTGACGACCTTGTTCAATACTATCGAAACAATCGGCTCTTAGCGGTAACTAAACAGTCCCTCAATCGGCTCGAATCTCTGAACGCCGACTATGACGCACTGCTTGAGCAACTGGAAGAGGACCCCAATCTTGTTAAGCGCCTCGCCCCGGCTGCGCTTGGGGCCAAACCTGAGGATGCCAACGCTGTTTACCCAAGAGCAACGCCGGAGCAATTGGCCGCTGCCCGCAAAGCTTTGGCGCAGAACCCGAATGACCAAACCGAAGGGCCCATGCTGCCAAACTGGCTTACACGGTGCAGCGAGCCGCGCCGGAGGATAACGCTGTTTATTGCCGGTTCATTTTTAATACTTATTTCGTTTACCTGCTTTACCCCGACAAAACGGCCTCCAGAGAAAGAAAAACGATAAATTGTTGCTCAGAGCCTCTACAAGGGTTTTTTAGTTTGACGAAAGGTGCAGATTTTATTACAATCCGAATCTGCTTTGTTTTTGTCGTCCGGCAGACAAATAAGGTAAAAAGCAAATCAACAGGAAGGAGATGCATTATGCAGGTCAGTAAGGAAATTACACGTCGAAGTTTTCTTAAAAAGACGACCGGTGCCGCTGTTGGAGCGGTAAGCTTTCCGTATATCGTTTCATCTTCGGCACTGGGCGCAAACGGCAATATCGCCGCAAGCAACAGAATTACAGTCGGATGCATCGGCGTTGGGCCTCAGGGGACAGGGGTGATGAACAACTTTCTGGCCCAGAAGGATGCTCGGGTCGTGGCGATCTGTGACGTTAAAAGCAATGTCCGCAAAGAGGGCCAGGAGCGGGTGAACAAGCACTACCAAAACAAAGACTGCGTAGCATATCATGATTTTCGCCAGCTCCTCGGACGTGATGACATTGATGTTGTTCTTGTTGCTACGCCCGACCACTGGCATGTGCTGGTAGCTTTGGCGGCGGTCAGGGCGGGAAAAGATGTCTATCTGGAAAAACCGATGGGACTGTCTCTCGCCCAGGACCAGGCACTTCGTGCCGCTGTGCATCGTCATGGCAGGATTTTTCAGTTCGGAACACAGCAGCGCTCGAATCGCAATTTCCGTTTTGCCTGCGAGCTGGCCTTAAACGGCCGGATCGGAAAACTGCATACAATTAATGTGTGGTCTCCCGGCAGTTCTCAGGGCGGCTCCTCCGAACCTGTCCCTGTGCCGAAATGGCTTGATTATAATATGTGGCTCGGCCCGGCACCTTATACCCCATACACTCAGGATCGCTGCTCTAATAAGCTATGGTGGTTTATTTCCGACTACGCACTTGGATTCATCGCCGGCTGGGGTGTGCATCCGCTGGACATAGCGCTCTGGGGCGGCGGTGATAAAGTCACCTGCCCGGCGGAAATCGAAGGCAAGGGCGTCTGGCCCAAAAAGGGTATATGCGATACCGCTATGAACTGGAATGTTGTCTGCAAATATGACAGCGGTGTAACGATGAACTTTACCGGCGATCCCTTCCCTGAAAAGTGGAAGAAGCGCTATGGGCGAACGACTTCCCACGGCACGGCCTTCGAGGGCACAGATGGATGGGTGCATGTTGACCGCTCCGGAATTAACGCTTATCCGAAAAATCTGCTGAACACGGAATTCGGGGCAAACGACATCAACCTCTATAAGAGCAGCAACCACGTAAGAAACCTGCTGGATTGCGTCAAGACCAGGAACGATACGATATGTCCCATTGATGTCGCTGTGCAGGCGGACATAATTTGCCATATCACTGACATTGCCATAAGGCTCGAACAAAAACTAAAGTGGGACTCGAAATCCGAACGTTTCGTCAACAATGAAGCCGCCAATCGTCGGCTCTCTCGTGCTATACGCAGCCCCTGGACGCTGTAAAATAATATAAGAAAAGCAATTTGCTTTTGAGACTTCGTTATTAGTGGCAAAAAGATTGTATTTCGTCTGAACTATACAAAACAATTAAAGGAGAAAATCAAATGGCAAAGAAGTTAGGTTTGGCGCTGATGATTGGATGTGTTCTTTTATCGTGTTCCCAGTTGGCTCTGGGGCAGGAGGACGGCTGGATAGAGCTTTTCGACGGTACACTTAACAACTGGAAGGCTGGCACAAACAAAGACACTTTCAGTGTTCGTGATGGTATGATAGTAGTCGATGGCCCCCGTAGCCACCTCTTTTATGATGGCCCTGTCAACAATGCCAACTTCAAGAATTTCGAGCTTAAGGTTGAAGTAATGACCAAGCGAAACGCAAACTCCGGTATCTACTTCCATACGGAATATCAGAAAGATGGCTGGCCCTCCAAAGGTTTTGAGGTTCAGGTCAACAACACACATAGCGACTGGCGAAAAAGCGGCGGGCTTTATGGGATCCAGGATGTTCGCGAAAGCCAGAAGGACAACGAATGGTTCACCGAGCATATTATCGTAAGGGGCAAACACGTTATCACCAAGGTCAACGGCAAGACCACCGTTGACTGGACCGAGCCGGAAGACTGGACAAACTCAGGCCGCAGAATTTCCAGCGGTACCTTCGCCCTGCAGGGACACGACCCCAAGAGCGTCATATTCTATAGAAGCGTAAAGGTCAAACCCCTGCCGGATGAGGCAGAGGAGGATGGCTGGATAGAGCTTTTCGACGGTACTTTTAATGGCTGGAAGGTCAACGAAGAAAATAAAGATACTTTCAGTACCCGCGATGGAATTATTGTTGTCGATGGCCCCCGAAGCCATCTTTTCTATGACGGTCCTGTCAATAACGCAAACTTTAAGAATTTCGAGCTTAAAGTTGAAGTAATGACCAAACCAAGCGCAAACTCCGGTATCTACTTCCATACGGAATATCAGAAGTCCGGCTGGCCGGCTAAGGGGTACGAGGTACAGGTCAACAATACCCACAGCGACTGGCGAAAAACCGGAAGCCTCTACGCTATCAAGGATGTTCGCGAAAGCCAGGAGGACAACGAGTGGTTCACCGAGCACATTATCGTCAGGGGTAAGCACATTGTCATAAAGGTCAACGGCAAGACGACAGTTGACTGGACCGAGCCGGAGGGCTGGAAACCGCCGAGCAATATGTCCGGGCGAAAAATTTCCAGCGGCACCTTCGCCCTGCAGGGACACGACCCGAAAAGCGTCATCTTTTACAAGAACATCAGGGTCAAATCCCTGCCGGAAAAGATTAAGGTAGTCGTGCTTACCGGCGGACACGGCTTCGAGCGAGAGCAGTTCTTTAAGCTGTTTG
>CBDURK010000236.1:0-5333 GCA_965369645.1 uncultured bacterium
CGGCCAAACCTGAACCTAAGAAAACCGAAGCTGTTCTAAGCCCGGCTCTCTGCAAAAACTCTCTTCTTTTAATACATCCTTTTTTCATATCATTTCCACACACGACATCATCGATTATATCTTTTTTTCAGGCCTGCTGGTCACAAAAATCTGCTTACTGAACACTTTCTGCAACTACTACACCAGGCCTTTAAGGTGTTTGATACTTCGTTCAGCCTGTTCCACTGTACCGCATTCGACGCTGAAAACAATATCACGAGATAGTCCTTTGCATACCTCAATCGCTTTTTTCCAGTCAATGACTCCTTCACCGCAGGCACAACCCACCGGCGTACCGGTTACTTTACCTCGCTCATCCTCAGATTGCTGCACGGAAATATCCTTGGCGTGAAGGTGGACTAATCTGTCCTTAACTCCTTCGAGCCACTCAATCGGGTCGTGACCGGCCAGGTAACTGTTGCCGGTATCGAAGTTGATTCCGATGGCGTCTGAGTCAACCAGCTCATAAATCCTGTCCAGGCCATCCGGGTGCTGGCTGTACTGCTGATGTGGCTCAAGTCCAATCAGTATCCCGCGGGGCTCCGCCACAGCCGCTGCCTCTTTCAAGACATACCGCATCAAAACGTAGTCTTCTTCCTCAGTTGTCCATACCGGTTTGGGCCCTTCGTCTGTATTCACAACCGGCGCACCGCATTCGGCCGCAAATCGAATTGCCTGCTTGAGATACTCCGTACTTATCTCCGGTTTACACAATGTCGAATGTGCTGAGAGGCCCGAAAGCTTAATGCCGGCTTTTTCACATGCTCGTTTAATCCGGTACGGGTCATCCAGCATCGATACACTGTGAAAATATCTCGCCTCACTCAACACCTCTCTACCCCAGTGTACCATCGGCTCTACGTATTCATAACCTAACTCCGCGGCCTTTTCAACTCCCCACTCGAACGACTTGTCGGCATGTCGCACAAACTCCATATTGACGCCGATATAAACATTTGACATTTTGTGATCTCCTAAATTGTAAGTAATTATTTATGTACTTTGGAACTGATTTATTTACCGGCACACTTATCGCCGGATGTTCATCGATATTGCCGCGGTCAATATACTATTTTTTAAATCTCCACAAATCTATTGTTACCTCCTCGGCGGCCATCCATTCCACATGCCAGTCAAGAAACAGAAAATTACTGCCTTTTCTGTGCCGGGCTCTCGCAACACGCCTGCCATTGGTTACGTCTTCACTCTCGGAAGAGGGCAGATGTCCCGGAGTCCACACATCACATCTATTGTGTCCCTCGTCATCGGCTTTTCTTATGATATGCCGCCATGGACCGTCTTCATTATCGGTAAGATAAACAGTATATGCTCGTTGGGTGCAGGTTGTTAATTTGCTCGGCTTTAATATCTCTGTGCCTTGCATATCATTTTTATCTCTGAAGTCCCAGCCGTTGACAACGTAGCAAACGGTTTGTTCTTTATCGGGGTAGCCGGGACATCGATAAATATCCACGGTTCGGTAATCGTTATTGATTGGTTTCTGAGCTAACAATGGCATAAAAAGCTGAAACCATGCCCCGCCTGTTCCACCCGCCTTCCCCCGGGGAATCATCAATTCATGGTCCTCGGCATATAAATTTGCTGCTATACCGATTTGGCGCATATTACTTTGGCACTTTACATTCTGGGCTTGTTTCTTTGCTCGTTGCAACGCGGGCATTAATATCGCCATTAACAAGGCGATGATGGCAATCACAACTAAAAGTTCTATCAAGGTGAATCCTCTCCGTCTGTGATTGCTCATAACTCTCCTTTCATCTAAAGAGTTCGAAAAAACAATAAAATTATATATTTTTCCAGGGAGAGAGTCAATCAAAATATCACCATCACCATATTGCAGTGACTCTAAAGCAGAGTTGAAAGTGTAAGTAGCAGGCGAAAATGCTAATTGATTAATCTTATTGGTGTGTCTTGGTTTCGAGTTATTTGATTTGCCGGATAATCTCTTTGGCCTGTTTGCGCAAATCCTTGTCTTTAGAGATAGCGAGCAGCTTGTTCATTGCTGTTTTGGATCTTTCGCCGTGAGTATCCATAATTGTCCCGGCTATTTTTATCGTGGCCGTCGCCGCTTCTCCTCTGACTTCTTCAACTTGCAGAAACGGCTCGACCATTTCCAATGCCTCTGGGGCGCTTATATTTGACAAACCCGATAGCACAAGTTTTTGCTCTGCCGAACTCTTGGCTTGCTGCATTGCCCGCCTACACAACTCCAGCGTTTTCTCTGCCGTACGTCCCTTATCAGGTAGAGACAACAAGCGTACAAAGCCGCGCAGCGCCAACCGTCGGTGTATTTGGTTTTGTGTATTGCAGTAAATTTCCAGCAAAACTTCCGCCGCCGCTGCATTAGGCCATTTGGCCAATGCGCGAACGGATGTATCCTGCACAGTGGGATTTGCTTCTTTTGACGCAGTCTCAAGTGTTTTCAGAGCTTTACTGTTTGCGATGCCTCCGAGCACCCGTAGCAGCGAACATCTGACAGCCACGAGTTTCTCGTCGTGCAGCTCCGCCAATACGGCATCCGCCTGCTTGCTTGGCTGGCTAATCTTGCGTGAAACAACTACGACAGCACGCTCGGCTTCTCTGCGACTGCGGTCATCTTCCACCTTAATAAGAAGCTTTATCAGTGATGGTAAATGTTCCTCATCAGCAAGTCTGCCTAAGGTCTTGAACGCCGCCTGGCGGACTTTTCTGTCGGGGTTTATCGTTTCGGCAAACAGTGCTGGTACTGCTTCAACAGCATCACGCTCTGCAAGTACCTGAATTAATTGCCGGCGCACACTGGTTTCCGAATTCTGCATGATTTGTACTATTGCATCATCAACTCTGCTGCCGCGAAGCAGAGTAATACTATTTACTGCCGTGCTTTTTTCCTCGGAGTTCATTCCTTCTGTTGCGGCTTTAACTAAGTATCCTACAAAAGAAGCATCGCCCAGTTTTCCGACGGCCTGCAATACTGCTTTTCTAACCTCTGGATTCGTGCTCTTGGCTGCCGCTGTTATCGCAGGCAGCGCCGCGGCATCACCCCGGTCTGCAAGAGAACCAATCAGAAGCATCTGTTCATCGGGTGATGTCTTTGACAATTCCCCTGCTATCTGTTCGGTAACGCCACTGCCTTCTATCGTCCGAACACAACTCCTGGCCGTGGTTCGCACCATACGATTTTCATCCTGCAAAGCAGCAATAACCAACGGCACTATATCCTGCCCGCCAATATCTGCCAGACCCTTAATGGCCGCACATCGGATAATAGGAGTTTCTTTTTTGCTGGCTAGTTCCTTGTAGATAGCGGTTGCTTGCTTTGTCTCGCCTTCGAACATTAGGTCCTCGGCGCATCTAAGGTATGCGTCAGTCGCTGCGAATCTAAGTTCCGAATCACCTTTGGCTCTGGTTTCTACCAACAATTGTATCGCCCGTGCACCACCGATTTTTCCCAATGCCGCAACCGCAGCTTCACTGACTTCTCTTTCTGTTCCTGATACAAGTTTGCCGATTGCTTCTACGCTTTGATCATCACCCCGGTCGCCCAATAGATTGATAATGCGAATCTGCACTTTCGGCGAAACCTTGTTCATCGCTTCTCGCAGTGCCTTGCCTGCCTCCTCGCTCGGATTCTGCCCGATTGCATAACAGGCTATGTCCGCGGTCTCTTCGTCCATCAACAGCTTGGCGATTGCAGGAACAGAATCGGCTGTCCCGATAAACCAAAGCTGCCTGCATATGAACGACTTACTTTCTAATGTGGCCTCAGCGAGTAATTCAGCTAATTTAAGCTCGATGTATTTACGTTGCTCTGGCTGGCTTTGTGATTCCCGGATGAGTTTTTCCACGGCAATGAGCGACTCTCTACTCATCCCGCGTTCGTAGTTGACAATCGTTGCTAATGTCTCATCAATTTCCGTTTTATTTAATGCTGCCCCGGCATGATTAATTAGAGCGAAATTCACACACAGCCATACCAGAAGTAGGGCGGTAAGTTCCTTTGCGGAAATCCTCATGGTCTGGTCCTTGCTATCGGTCGGATTTGCTTTTGTTCTCGAAATAAATAGGACCGCCCCATTTACCCGTTACCACAATATCAAGGTCTCCATCGCCATCCATATCAACCACGGGAATATTCAGGCTTGAGCCTATACCCTCATCGTAGGATATGGTGTGTTTGACCCATTCAACAGTAGCGCCGCGCTTCAATTCATACCAGTAAACGCACAATGGAGAACGGGCGTCCGGGTCGTTACCGTTATGAGCAAGAAACCGTTTTCCCGTAACAAAGTCGAGGTCACCGTCCTCATCAAGGTCGGCTAATGTTATGCTGTGAGCCTGAGACCATGACTTATCAATCAGATATCGTTGCCAGGATATTTTCGAGCCTTTTCTTATCTGTTTATACCAGAAGATTCCATGTTTATGCGCCGAGCTGGTTATGATATCGTTCAGTCCGTCCTCATCAACATCATAAACGTGTATCTGGGGTGTATGTTCAGCCTGTCCTTCATCAATGCTGCCGAGCGCCAGTGGGTGTTCTTTCCATTGACCTCTGCGCAGGTCAACCGGCGCCTCATACCAGGCGCTGGGCCGCAGAATATCAGGCCGGCCGTCTCCGTTAACGTCCCCAACGCCTCCCCCGAATGGCTTATCATTTTGGCTGACTTGCTGTTTAATCAGCCCACGCTTGCCGTCGGCCTTGATACCAATCTCGTACCACTTGGTATCTTTGGTGTCGGGCAGAATCTCGAGCTTTTTGCCGTCGCCGTCTATATCCCATAGCTCCCCGCATTCGTAGTTGCCGTTCTTTTCGGCGACAGTCATCGGCCATTCACCGCCCGCCGCTCCGGTATTACGGTACCACTCAACCTGCTTGCTGAACCAGCCGCATGTTACGACATCCAGCAGCCCGTCACCATCGACATCCAGCGGTACGTTCATAAAATCATCCCAGTACCCGATGCCTTTTTCGTCAACCGTATGTGTATTGCCTTGTGCATCGACCTTGCCTTCCAACGCTCGGAATTTATGGGCTTTCCAGAATGGCGCCTCATACCAGTACGGGCCGGCCAAAATGTCCGGCTTTCCGTCGTTGTTGAAATCTCCCACGCAACAGGCCTCACTGCGGAAATGCCCAACACGATGAGCGACAAACTTTACTGGCTTTGATGACTGTGCGATGGTGGAACATCCACCCAACACTAATAAGGCTGCAAAAAGAATAATAACGATATGTCTGCTGCGATAAATATAATTGCGGATGCTCATTTCCTGTCCTTTCTTTTTAGTTT
>CBDURK010000237.1:0-5332 GCA_965369645.1 uncultured bacterium
GGCATACCGCTATAGCCTCTAACCTCGTCATAAGCATAGGTTGCCCTAAAATCGTTACCTATAGAGGTATTATATTCCATCGTATTGATTTGGTCGGCAGGGCTGTCCAGGTGAAATAATGTGGGGCTGTCCTTACCAACTTCCCATTGCGAAGAGCTTCTGTTTTGAAATGGCTGGTCCCATTTATGATGGTTAAAGCTGGTCACTAATCGATCAACAGGTTGGTAATCGTTATCATATACAGGCATCCATAACTCATTTTGGACCTTAGGTGGTTTCCGGCTAATTTGTCCGTTGATATAGATGTCGCCATCGATTATTTGCACCGTTTCGCCGGGAAGACCAATCAATCGTTTGATGTAATTTATCTCCGGCTCAGGAGGATTCTTGAATACTATTACGTCCCAACGCTTGGGAGAGAGGAATTGATAAATGCACTTGAGGACAAGTATCCTGTCACCATTCGCCACGGGCATAGTACCTCCGACTGCCTGGTAATTGCCGCAGCTCGAACAACGTGAGCGAAATGATTTCAGAGTGCCGGATCGTGGGCCGGGTATGGAATCATCCGCAAACCCAAAACGCTCTGGTATAAAACCATATTCGTATTTATATCCACACTGACGGCATCGAAGTCGAAAATGCGCTCCTCTCAGGGTATCGGCCATACTTCCGGTAGGTATGCGAAACGCCTCCATCACAAATGCACGGAACACAAAAGCTAATATGAAAGCGGTTATCAACCATTCAAAAGTATCGGCGATTTCAGCCGCTCTGTCTTTCTTGCGTCTAATCTTAGCCTCGGAACTGTTTTTTTCAGTATCATCTAAAGACATAAATATCAATCCCATCACAGGGTAAACACAATATTTGCTATTTTAAAAAAATGTACCGGAAAACTGCAAAAATAGCTTTCACGTCATATTCTTCAAACTCCTATAAATATATCCGGTAGATATTAAAATGCTGATTATGCCTGCAAATCCTTTCCCGGTCAATAAACTATTCTCATCTTGGATCTTTTTTCGCTTAGAAACGCAGATTAGAACTAACCTCGAAAATTACAAACAGACACCTCTGAGAGGCTGAAAATAAGCACTGGGGCGTTTTTTGTTGTATTCAACTGTTAAGTATTTTTTTGGAGGGCACGAGGCGGTTTCAGTTTTTTAGGGAATCTGAAAAAAATTCTATAAAATTACTTGCCGTATAGAAGTCTTTGTTGTATAGTGAGTTGTGGCGTTTTATTGTTTGAAGAAATGTCTGATGATTTGATGGACAAATAAAAGCGCGGTTTTGTTATAAGGCGACTTTTTTAATATAATCGAAATCCAGTTTCCCAATTGCTCTTTCCTGAAAATGAGGTAGCTTATGTCAACAATTACAAAGAAAGAACTTATCGATCGGATTGCGGAACGCACACAAGCAAAAAGAGTTACAGTTAAGTCTGTGATTCAGGCTTTTCTCGACGAGATTACAAGGGAACTGGGTGAGAATAACCGTCTGGAATTCCGAGATTTTGGCGTCTTTGAGACAAGAACAAGGGCCGCCAGAGTCGCTCAGAATCCCAAAACACTTGAGCGTGTTGATGTCCCTGCAAAGCGAACGGTTAAGTTTAAAATGGGTCGGTTGATGAGACAAAATCTCTGCACTTCTGCTTCTTTGGAATCAACCGAAGCCAAATAATTATTTCGAATAAGAAGCCGCCATCCACTTTCAAAAGATGTCGTTTTCATCTTAGAACTGTTGCCCGCAGTGGATTGTGGGGCGAGCAGAAAATAGTTTGTTTTGCGAGATTGTTCTTAAGGAGCGTTATATGTCTGACGGGAAAATCGACGGAACAGTTAAGTGGTTCAACCCCAGAAAGGGATTCGGATTTATTGCTACTCCTGATGGCCGCGATATCTTCGTCCACTACTCAAGTATTTCAGGTGATGGATATAAAACTCTTGCTGAGGGAGATGCCGTCACTTTCGATATCGTCGAAGGCGACAAAGGGCTTCGGGCTGAAAACGTGATTGCTACATCAGCCTCAGCATCCGATACGGACTCTTAAGTTTGCTTTTTTGGGGTCTGAGGGCACATCATAAACATGTTATGTCTTTCGTCCCTTTATTGCCTGATTAAATTTAAAAAAGCAGCAACACTGACGAGTCGTTTTGTATCGCTTGAAACGGAGTTTCAATGGCTTCGAGAATTATTCATTCTGCCGTCGAAACAAGTGACATAATATGAGATGCTAAATATGACTGCTGCCTGTTATCAATCCGGTCTGGGCTGCAATGTTCTTGTACTGAACAAGCATTATATGGCTATCCGTATTGTCGGTGCAAAGCGGGCCTTCTCTTTATTGTTCCGAGACCTTGCCGAAGTTGTATCACTCGAGGAAGGCAAATATTCCAACTATAACTTCACGGGCTGGTGCGAGGTGAGCCAGTTCAAACGTAATTTCGAACCGGATGGACACGATTGGATCTCCACTATTAATTTCCATATCGCCGTACCTCGAATCATTCGCCTTTTATTCTACGACCGTCTGCCGCGAAACGAAGTAAAGTTCAATCGCCGAAACATCTTCGCCCGTGATAAAAATAAATGTCAGTACTGCGGCCACCGCTTCCCAACCAGCGAATTATCGCTCGACCACATCATCCCCCGAAGTATGGGCGGCAAAGCAACATGGGGCAACATAGTCTGTGCCTGTACCGAATGCAACATCAGAAAAGGAGGCCGAACTCCTAAAACCGCACGAATGAAACTTATTAAAAAGCCAGTCAAGCCCAGGCACAATCCCCTCGTCCACATCCACCTGAACCACCACCGCTACAGAAGCTGGAAACAATTCCTCGACCATGCATACTGGTCCGTTGAACTAAGATAATCTATTTAAATCCGTAGTGAAGCCTGACACGCTAATTCCTAATCCTAAATTCTCTGGCATCTGTTATCAAAGCAATCGAAGGGTATCATTAACACTAATCGTTCATACTCGAAAAAAGGGCCTATACCGAGCAGGCATAGGCCCTAAATTTAACCATATTTGCTTGCCTTAATCAGGCAGTCTCATTTAACATCGAAATTACCGCTTACGGTGCATAGAGTCGAATGTCATCGTAGTATATCATACCCGAACCGCCTGCAACGGGATTGCTCCTGTTACCCAGACCAATGGTAATCGAAGTTACATTTGCAAGATTAACACCCTGGTCTGCGAAGGCCTGCAGGTCGATATTCCATTCGGCCCACTCGGCATCTGTTACAGCTTCTGGATTTTCATGATTGACTACCGCGCTTCCATTTAGAACCACATACATCTGTTCCGGAGAATTAATCCTGTTGCCAAGGACCCAAATCGTCAATCTATTGACACCCTTCTCGGTCCAGTCAGTCACATCTGTCAACGTCAGCGTCGCCTCAGATTTACCGGCAGCGTTGTCGAATTCAAACGGCATTGATTGATTGCCACCGTGAACGAGAGTTTGCTCGGCAAAAGGAGCATTAGCATAACCAACGAGAGAGCCGTTTGTCTGGTCGCCGAATCCATCCAGCCAGGCAAGATATATCCTGTTGCTGTCGGGATCACCCTCATCAAGGTCATTGTAGCTTTCCATATCATCCACGATAAGGAAGTTGGCCACCGTAAAGCTCCAGACCATGCCCTTCTGTGTCGTTCCATCGGCCTTGACTTCATCAACACGCCAGTAGTAGTCACTATCCCACTCCAATACACCGGGATCATAGCTCTCGGAGTCGATGGTTTTACTGCCTTTATATTCTGGCGAACCTGTATCGGCACTGCGCACTGCATCTTTATCTGTACCGAAATACACCTCATAAGAAGCGGAGCCGTCTCCGGCTGTCCACGTGAGAACCTGTGTCTGGCTTACATTTTCTGCGCCATTAGAAGGATTCAGACTACTGACGCCACCCGGAGTTGAAAAACTCATAACCTCGCTTGGAAGTGTCTCGATTCCATGGAACGCATCGACCCGCCAGTAATAAACCTTCCCCGATTCAAGCGGACCGGGAATATAGGTGTTAGCTCCCCAGGGCATACCTCCGGCGGCATTGCTTATAGTATCGAAATCATCTCCGAAGTACACATAATGCAGTATCGCACCGAAACCGGGCTCCCAGCTAAGGCTTTCATTCGGGTCTACACCTTCGGAGCCATCGGCCGGCTCTGCGTTGTAGATGGTCTTTGAGGCAATCGCAAAGCTCCAGACATCACCTTTATATTTCGTTGTGCCGTCGGCCTCAACCTCGTCAACGCGCCAATAATAAGTTGTGCCCTTAACAAGACCGTCGGGATAAGGAAATCCGGGAAATCCGATGGTTGAATAATTTTCAGCCAGATTGCCCCTGAAAGTATCGCCTGTACCTGCTTCCACTTCGTCGTAATTTTCGCCTATATACACATCATGCGAAGTCGCATTATCCCCTGGCACCCAGCTAAGGCTAAGCCATGTATCTTTAAGCAGAAAACCATCTACCGGCGTGGGATTATGGGCATTCGGCCTTTCCCCACCAACCCACAGATAACCGCTTGGGATAATCTGCCGGGGTATTGTTGGGCCCTCCCAGGACAGTTGGCATATGGCACCGCCGCCATTCTCATACCACTCCAATCTAATTGGGTACCTCTGTCCACCTTTCAGAGTAATGTCACCCTCGTCGTGGGTGCCCCCATGGTCCGTCCAGTTTTCAAGGACAAGTTCGTCGTTCACCCACAACCTGACCCCGTCGTCTGTCTGCGTATGGAAAGTCCAGGTCCCAGTGCTCGGTATCTCGACCTCACCCGTCCATCTCACCTTGAAACCATCAACATTGACAACTCCCGGTTCCGGAGAGCCGTTACCCCATTGAAAATCAACTGTAGGATCCAGGCGCACCATTACCAAATCTTCCCAGGTGTCATCGGAAGCTTCATGATAATACTCGCCGATAAGACCTTCTTCAGCACTCGCCAAACCTGCCAGGCTTAGCACAACAACAACAGTAAACAAATAAATCAATTGTCTGCACATAACTGTCCTCCTTTAACAAGTAAATATAAATTGATGATTGAATTGCAAAGTTTCAACTGAAAATCCGTACCACACATACGAATTCCTCCTCGATTCGAAAAATCACAGATATTGCGCCTCCAGGAATCCTCAAAAGCCACAGATGCCATTACCCCTCAGGCACAAGCTTAATTCATACTATCTATACCATATAAGCCGCTCTGACGTCAAGTAAAATCCCCTCATTTAAGTTCACCCCCTTTGATTATGAAGCCTACTCCATCGGGCTTAATTCTAAATTGGGTTTGAATTGGCTTTGTTTTGGGTTA
>CBDURK010000238.1:0-5332 GCA_965369645.1 uncultured bacterium
CTTATAATAGAATACCAAATCAGCACAGCGATTGCAAAGATTGTTTTCTATCTTCTCATAGTCACTCAGGTATGGTTCTGCCGTTTTCAAGTAGAAAGGCTGAACGTTGTGAATATTCCGATGACAAGCATAAGCAACAGCAAGGTGTAATATGAATAAATCAATATCCGTGAAAAAAATATTTTAGACACTGGTGATAATAAATTAAAATATACACTCATATTGACTTCGCGGATAGAATAGGGCATAATTTACTGTTGCTCAATTGAGTTCGGTAATAAAACATATCAGAATATTATAGTGAATGGTTTTAGGAGGTAAAAATGAAATCAACAAGATTTATAGTATGGATGATTTTTGTGGGAATGGTTCTGCAGGTGTCTCCTTCAATGAAGGCCGTGGCCCGGCAGCGTCGTTCTGCAAGGCCGAGGAAGGAAGTGGATAACATAGCACCTCAGGGATTCACTTCGCTGTTCAACGGACGCGACTTCACCGGCTGGAAGGTGCCCGATGGTGATGGTGGACACTGGAAGATAATTGATGGAGCTATAGATTACGATGCCGAGAGCGAGGCGAAGGGAGACAAGAATCTGTGGACGATAAGAGAATTCGGCGATTTCGTACTGCGAATTGACTGGAGAATCAAGGAAACACCTTATATAAATCCGCGTGTTCCTTATATTCTGCCTGACGGTACGCACGCACGGGACATAAAAGGCAAAGAAATACAGATGTCATTTCCCGATTCCGATTCAGGGATTTTTCTCAGAGGTGCCGGCAAGAACCAGGTTAACATCTGGTGCTGGCCTATCGGCTCCGGCGAATTCTACGGGTACAGAATGGACGCCAAACAACTACCTGCTGTTCGTGCCGGCGTGACCCCTCGAACGCAGGCCGACAAGCCTGTCGGTCAGTGGAATCGCTTCGAGATAACGATGCGCGGCGACCGAGTAACAGTCGTCTTAAACGGAAAAACAGTCATAAAGAAAGCTCAACTGCCCGGAGTTGCTGCAGAAGGTCTCTTAGCTCTTCAGCATCATGGCAGCAAACGTGACGGCAAATGGAATAGCCCACCGAGCCTCCTGCAGTTTAAGAACATTTTCATAAAAGAGCTGTGAGAAACTGATTGAGTCCGATGAGTCAGAAGGAACGGCCGTTGTTAATTTATGTCATCAGGAACCGGGGCTGAGCCATATCGGGCTTGACCAGGCTAAACTGCCATTGCTTTGTACGGCCCGGACATAATACCAATCAGTTTTTTCTGTTCGGCGTTTATCAGTAAATTCGAATTCAGTTCGATAGTTATCAGAAAAGGCAATTCGGTGTAACATCATAGATTCTGCGGTAAAAGGCCCGGTGAAGGCTATGTCACTGGATTGAGCTAATTGTTCCAGGGATTTCGTTACGGTCATTTGGGCAGGTTGGGTTAATGCTATCGTTAGTTTGGTTTTTGGCGCACCCAGGATTTCCAAAATTATGCTATTGGTTGCCTTTTCTTCGTAAGCCTTCATACGCGAGGTGTAGGATAAAACTTCACAACTTTTATCATCAATAGTTTTGATTTTATTGCGCCGCTTTTCATCAAAAGGACCCGATTGAAAACATGGGCTGGCGGAAATAATGTTTCCATCACTGACATTAAGTTTGAATTGCCAGTCGCAAATTCGAGCCATATTCAAATCTCCCCACGGTCCCCAGCCGAATTCGATACGGCAAAAAACCGGTCTTTTCCATCTTGAGGGCGGTATTTTGCGGTCTACAGGATGATCACGATAAATCACTTCGTTATTGCGGAGTACTTCGATACGGTCGATGATGTCCCGTCCTTTTACTTTTACATGGATATTCCGGGTATCTGTTGCGGGAATTGTTTCACCCATCCAGTGGCCATTAAGACGGAAATCCAGTTCGATTCGATCACCGCTGACACCGTAGGTCCGTCGTGCCTTAAAAGCTTCCATAACGGACTGGCGTGTCAGCGTATCAGCATAGACTCCTACAAGGCCCTCGCCGTAAGCACCGGGATATCCAAGATGGTCGTCAGTGCTTGCCACTACCCCTACCTGGGCACCTTGCTGCCAGAGCCATTGCAGAGTGTTTTGAGTGTAGCGGCCTCCCATGCTGTGGCGAATGTAGCGATAAGAACCACGGTCGGATTCGGCGTTGCCGTGTTCGGAAAAGATTTCCACTACCGGAGAGACTTCGGCGTCTAATACGCTCCAATTTTGTCCTCGCCATCCCTGCTTATATGAGGGATGATGAGGGATTAATATTGCACCATGGTCGCGGGCAAATTTCTGAAATTCTTTGATGTCGGTTATGTAGGCAAGTTCTGATTCCGAGCCGGGGAAAATTATACAGACATCGCCGAACGAACTTGAGTGCCATTCATATCCAATAAAGGGCACGAATTTGCCTGGTTCATAGTATTCATTGGCAAGCCGTTTCACCTTTTCCCAATTATTCTTCATTACCTCGAAACCCCGCACCCATTTTAGATGTTTGTTTTGCGGCATTTTTGGCATATCGTGCCATTGTGAGTGCCCGGTGAAACAGAAAAAGTCAAGATGGCTGCGGGCAATATCATAAGAACGCTCTAAAGAGCCTTTGGCATAGCCAACTGCATTATGGTTGTGAATGTCGCCCCAATAGAGATTTTTCCCGGACGAACCGGGCTTCCTTTTTTCTGAAGCTGACTGAACCGTATTAGTGAGTTTTGTTGTTATAAGGGATGCTGCTCCTATTCCTACCGAGTTTTTTAAGAAATCACGCCTTTTCATAAGAACTTCCTATCTATCAATTAATAAAATGTCTCTTGAAGAATGGTGCAGCAAGGTCCCAGGCAAATATATGCCCTCTTGAATGCAGTGCATAGTCAAAGTTTTTTTCCGCCCCTAAAAGACGATACGCATTTTTGACGACCTTCCTTATTTTGTCCCGGTCTGATGTAGTAATTAGACTGTCCCCTTCACCAGCCTGCAACTGCATCGGGCGAGGTGCGATCAAGCTGAATAATTCCGGGACATCTCCATATTGAAGTAATCCCGGCAAATACTGAATTGCACATGAAGACAGTTTCAAAGAACGCTCACGGAAGATGTTCATACACCCGCTTGGGACACAGGCTTTGATCCGATCATCAAAAATCGTAAGCCACATCGAGGTCCGGCCACCATAAGAATTACCTATACAGCCAATCTTTTTCGTATCTACATTAGCATGTGAGCACAAGACATCAATGGCAGCCTGGCCGTCCTGGATATGCAGATCCAAAACGTTGATACCATACATAGATGCAGCCATCTGGATGACATTGCATTTATCACGGTCTCCTATCCTGTCAAGATGACCATCCCTTCCAGGCCAACCCCACCACGCCGGTGCCAAAACTACATAGCCGGAACGAACAGCTTGCAACGCATAAGGGGGATAATCCGTTTTTCGTACACCACATATAGTCTCGATTCCGTGGGAATGATGGCCATGCAGAGCAATAATGCCTGCTCGTTTCTCACCCTTTTTGATATTTTTCGGAATCAGCAGATAGGCGATGAGCTCGGAAATTTTTGTAACAGGAAAATGAATTAACAGGCGGATGTGGTCTGACAATTCGGTTGTCTGAAGAATTTTCACATCAGGCTTAACGCGGTCGGGAATGTTGCCGCGCAGAGATTCGAGTTTTCGGCGAAAAGCTTGCTGCCAGGTGCGAAAGTCCTGCCCGTGGCGGTATGTCATGGCGGGCTTATGTTCATCTCCATATTTTTTCAGAAAATCCACAAATGACTTTGAAGGGATTTTCTTTTCAGACGTTGTTATTTCAGGTTTCAATTGGCCGTTAAGCTTTTGTAACCCAATAGAGGCAAGTCCTGCTCCAACCA
Organism: uncultured bacterium; assembly: GCA_965369645.1. Classification (GTDB taxonomy): domain Bacteria; phylum Planctomycetota; class Phycisphaerae; order Sedimentisphaerales; family Anaerobacaceae; genus NIOZ-UU13. Next base: position 3,879 of record CBDURK010000238.1, read on the forward strand.
TTTTTAGAAAACTGCGTCGAGCCGGTATTTGCATCATATCTCATCTCCTATGTTAATCTATGAGAGCTTCAAGACCAGTGGTATTTAAGTTACCAGATTTGCTTGTTATTTACCAGAGGTCTTTGTCGTCAAGGTCTATTTCAGCTCCTCAAAATTTATTTTCATAATTCAGCAGAGTTAACGTACAATGAGGTTTTAGGTAATTGCTATTTTTATCTAAGAGAACATTGAAATGGAGCAGGACTTTAGTTATAATAATTTATGATAATATGCTGGCGTAACGGATATGAAGGTGTATGAAAATTTCCAGTTCAAGGTTGTTTTATACCTGTGTTGGGCACGATTAATCTAAGCATTCAGTTGTTAACTTAAGTAGGAGTTCATGAGATGTCAAAAACTACCAGACGCAAATTTCTAAAAGACTCATTAGCCGCCGGAGCTGCATTTGCTATATGCGGCACTGCATCCACTGCCCGGGTTTTAGGCGCCAATAACCGTCTGCGCATTGCCGTAGCAGGTGTGAACGGTCGAGGTAACAGTCACATGAATGGCTGGATGGACCAGGACAATGTTGAAATCGCCTACCTTATTGATCCCGATCAGCGGGTATTGGCACAGAAACTGAAGTATCTTAAAGGAAAGACTCAGGGAAAGTTTGCCTGTAAGGGTGTAGCGGATGTTCGGGAAGCACTCGACGATAAGAATCTGGATGCAATTTCAATTGCCACACCGAATCACTGGCATTCGCTCATAACTATCTGGGCAGCCCAGGCCGGTAAACATGTCTATGTGGAAAAACCTATGAGCCATGATATCCAGGAGGGACGCGTCGCCGTGGAGGCTCAAAAGAAATACGGCGTGGTAATTCAACACGGAACGCAAAGCCGCAGCGATGCGAGCAATGCAGGCCTTCACGATCTCATACGATCCGGGAAGTTCGGCAAGATGAAGATCTCGTATGGGTACTGCTGCAAACCGCGGGGCAGCATCGGTTTTAAAAGTCCTTCTGCCCCTCCACCCAACCTGAATTGGAATCTTTGGCGCGGCCCGGCCATCATCGATCAATACCACGCCAACTACGTCCATTACAACTGGCACTGGTTCTGGGAAACCGGCAACGGCGACATGAACAATCAAGGTACTCACCAGCTCGATATGGCCTACTGGGCATTGGATAAGGGATTAACACATCCCATCCGCGCCATGGCGCTCGGCGGACGCTTCCTGTGGAACGATCAGGGCGAGACGCCAAACACAATGCTCGGTATTGCAGAATACCCCAATGGACAATACGTTTTCTTCAATGTTCGCAACGTCAACTATGATGGCTATGAACGCCAGGTCGAAAACGAGTATTATTTCGAAGATGGCGGCAAGATCATCAGGAAACTTTACTACCCCAAGGGAAGTGATACAGGGGAAAAATTTGACATTCCACGTGGCCATGTCACCCC
>CBDURK010000239.1:0-5332 GCA_965369645.1 uncultured bacterium
CTGGGACCTGCGAAAACGGGCTGCATAGACCTGCCAGAATATCTGGTCGCACCCAGCTACAAGAACTGTAATAAACTAACTTGCAATTATAAACTGCTCTGATTATAATACAAAATAACTTGTATTTTTATCGATTCCGGGAAGAGTTAGAAACATTCATGACTCAATGTATCCGGTAAATAATATCTGTTAAACAATGAAAAACGAAATATCCGATATTGAGCAGAAGATTCTGGCGGTTATTCAACACGGATTGCCGAAAAGCCAAAATCCATTTAAGGACACTGCCGAAAAGATAGGTATAGAAACAGAGCAGTTGCTGGCGGTTTTGAAGGACTGGAAAAAGCAGGGCAAGATTCGTCGAATCGGGGCCATAGTGAATCATGTTAAAGTCGGACTGGGCGGTGGAGCAATGGTGGTCTGGCAAGTGGAGACTGCACGAACCGAGGAAGTAGGCATGGTACTGGCCGGATTTGAAGAGGTTAGTCACGCCTATGAGCGCCGTACTTATGAAAACTGGCCATATAGTCTTTATACGATGATCCATGGGAAAACTGAAGAAGATGTTCAGCAGACAGTCCAGCGAATGAGCCAGACTTGCGGAGTTTCAAATTACCGAATACTGGTTACCGAAAAGGAACTCAAAAAGGTACCGCCAACCTATATTACACAAAATGATCCGACAAGTACTGAATAATTAAGGGAAACAATGTTAAGTCTGCCAATACCTGAGTTAATCATATTTTTATTTGTATTAGCATTATATCTGGCGGCGACTATAGTTGGTATTCTTCAACTACGAGACGGAGGTGAGAAATACCAACGCTTTCTTTTGCCTCTGGTCTGCCTGGCGGTAACTCTGGAAGCTGTATTGCTAATATTCAGGGCTATTGCGATAAAAGCAGTGCCGCTGACAGGAATTTTTGAATCGATGATTGTCCTTACTATTGTATTCGGCCTGATATACCTGTTCGTCAGCATTGCAATACAGCAGGTATGGTTCGGTTCTGTGATGGTCTGGGTAATTCTTGGCCTGATAATTCTGGCTGCGATTGTTGCCGAACCCGCCTCCGAGGCCCATATAGCGGCTTCTACTCCATGGGCGATTGTTCACGGCCTATCAATGATTCTTAGTGGGGCAGCAGCAATGCTGGCAACTGCAAGTGCTATGCTTTACCTTCTTGGCAGGAAAAAACTAAAGCAAAAAAAGGTACTGCAAGTTCTCGGAAAGGTGCCCAATCTCGAAAAACTCGAGCGAATGAATATTTTCGGTTTAAAGGCTTGCTTCGTACTGATGACGTTCGGTTTTGCAAGCGGAATTGGCCTGGCAGCCACCTCGTCCTCGCTTAATATGACGGCTTCTGACTGGCTCACAGATCCTAAAATCGTCCTCATCGCATTAGTATGGCTGCTTCTTGGATTAATTATGGTGCTGTGGCACACAGTTAAATTACGGGAAAAGATTATAGCTTACGTTACGCTTGTCACATTTGCCCTGATCCTATTTGCAGTGGTGGGGACCTCGGTATTTTGCAGTTCAGGCCACGACTTTGGCGGTAGTAACGTTGAAGCTATAGAATAGAACAGAATAAATAAGAACAGAAGATGAAGATAGTAGTTTTAGGTCTTAACCATAAGAGTGCTCCGATAGAAATTCGCGAGAAATTGGCATTCGATGCAGCGCAGACTATCAAGGCACTCAGAGAACTCAAAAACAGATTTCGCGAAGCGGAATTCGTGTTGCTGTCAACGTGCAACCGTGTCGAGTTGTATTGTGCCAGCAAAATCTCGGAAGAGGTGACCACAGATAACCTGGCTGACTTCTTATCAAAGTTTCACAACATTCCAATAGAGAAATTTCAAGAATCGCTGTACGCATATGAAGATGAAGATTCCGTAAGACATTTACTTACGGTCGCTTCAAGCTTAGACAGTATGGTGGTGGGCGAAGCACAAATAATAGCGCAGGTAAAGGAAACTTATCAGCTTGCCTGTACCGCAAAGAGCACGGGAAAAATTCTGAACCGCCTGTTTCACTATGCATTTGCAACCAGTAAGAAGATATATACGACCACCTCAATATCAACCGGCAGAGTCAGCGTTGCCGGTGTTGCGGTTGAATTGGCTATGCAACTATTTGCTGATATTTCATCGGCAAAAGTTGTAGTAATCGGGGCCGGCGAGATGGGTGAGCTGCTTATACAGCATCTTCTTCATGTCGGATGTAAAAACATAACGGTTGTTAACAGGTCATACGAGCGTGGCAAGAATATGGCCGAGCGCTATGGCATTTCTGTTGAAAAATGGGAAGAAATTGAGAACCAGTTGATTGGTGCTAATATTGCAATAGCTTCGGCGGCAGTGCAGGATTACCTCTTCAAGAAGGCCTCATTTAAAAAGATAATGAAGAGCCGTCGAGGAAGAACACTGCTTGTTATCGATATCGCGGTGCCGCGAAACTTCGAACCATCGATAAATAAAATGGATGCTGTTTACCTATATAGCGTCGATGACCTATCCGAGGTAGTGGAACGAAATCGCAAAGCTCGCGAACAGGACATTGCCAAGGGCGTACATATTGTACAGAAAAATGTTGCCGATTTTATGGATTGGCTTGGGACCAAGGATATAGGGCCGTTAATAGGTCAGATGAAGGAACAATTTGCCCGGATTAGTCAAAATGAGCTTGAACAGTTCTTCGTTGGAACAAGGCACGAGGCTTCATGCAAAGAGACCCTGGAGATAATGGTGAACCGTGTTGTCAACAAGCTGCTTCATTGCGTAATTAAGAACGTCAATACTATAGCTAAAGAAAATGGTGCTTCTGAGGCAGCACGTTATGTTGGCAGTATCGTACAGCATGCCGAACAGATATCATCGGAGCTAAACAAGAAGGAGGATGAGCAGCCGTGAATAAAGCTCTAAGGCCAAATCAGATTCTTAGACTCTTGTTTTGGGAAACTACGATAAAATGTAACTTGACCTGCGCGCATTGTCGGCGTCTGGAATCCGATGAAGCTGCTTTTAAGGATTTATCTACTGATCAGGCGAAGAACCTGATAGAGCAGTTAGCTGAATTAGGCAGTGGGCAGCCTATGATGCCGGTTTTGGTATTTTCAGGGGGCGAGCCGCTCTGTCGTGATGACTTATTCGAGCTGGTTGGCCATGCACGTGAAGCCGGGATTACACCAGCGCTTGCGACTAATGGAACATTGATAGATGCAGCAGTGGCCCAACAAATAAAGGACAGCGGAATCGTGAGAATAGCGGTGAGTCTGGACGGCGCGACTGCTGAGGTTCACAACAAGCTGCGTCAGTTGGAAGGCTCCTTTGAAAGGGCACTTCAAGGTATCAAGCACCTTCGCGAGAAGGGATTGGCCGTTCAAATCAACATAACGTTAACCAAACACAATGCCGAACAATTAGAGGATGTTTACGAACTTGCCAAGTCGATGGGAGCTGTAGCTGTTCACATATTCATGCTGGTACCGGTCGGATGCGGGCAGGTCCTGGCTGAAACGGACATGCTTTCGCCAGAGCAATATGAACAAAAAATGCTTGAAGTATGCCAACTGGACAGACGCGGAGAGTTACAAATGAAAGTAACCTGCGGGCCACACTATGAACGTATAATCAGACAACAGGGCCTGTATCAGGAGCGTAAAAAACCATCGCATATCAGCGGCCCAGTACCGGGCAAAGCCAGCCATGGGATCCCAACTCGCGGATGTCTTGCCGGGCTTGGTGTGCTTTTTGTCGGCCATCAGGGAGACGTATTTCCCTGTGGGTATTTACCCATAAATTGTGGTAATGTGCTCAGGCAAACACTTTCAGAGATATGGCAGGGCAACAAAGACCTTGAACGAATGCGTACAAGCAGCAGCCTCGAAGGCAAGTGTGGTATTTGTGGTTATAGAGAAGTATGTGGTGGATGTCGTGGCAGAGCATACGCAGCGACGGAAAATTATATGGCAGAAGAACCTTTTTGCGCGTATATTCCACCAGAAGCAACACATTAATAATATTTAAAATATGAGGTTGAGTGTAAACAATGATAAATATCAGTAAATTATATTGTGATGAGGTTACACCAGGCGATTGGCTTCGCTACGGCAAAAAAGGCTCAGGCGAGCGAGAGGGTGAAATGATCCCGAAAAAAGCATCTGAAAGACGGCCTATTGTTGTCTGGAATATAACCAGAACGTGCAATCTGAAGTGCGTTCATTGTTATAATGACAGTGGTACCGGCAAGGCCTGTAATGAGGTCACAACAAGCCAGGCAAAAGCCGTTCTGGATGACCTGGGACAGTTCAAAGTGCCGTCAGTGCTGTTCTCCGGGGGGGAACCATTGACTCGGCCAGACTTGTTTGAATTGATAGAATATGCCGGTCAGCAAGGCATGCGGGCTGTTATTTCAACTAACGGGACACTTATAACCGCTGATATAGCTAAGAAAATTAAACAAAAAGGAGTTTCTTATGTCGGTATCAGTCTTGACGGAATTGGTGAAGTAAATGACAAATTCAGGGGAGTATCCGGCGCATTTGACAAAGCTGTGCAGGGCATAAGAAACTGTCAGGATGCCGAAGTGCGAACAGGTCTCAGACTGACTCTGACAAAAAGGAATGTTCAGGATTTGGAAGCCTTGTTTGACTTTTTCGAAGCAGAGAATGTCGAAAGGGCCTGTTTTTATCACTTCGTACCAAGCGGCAGGGGAAAGGCCATTGGAGATGATGATCTCACCCATGCTCAAAGCAGGGAAGCGATTGAAACCATATTAGCTAAAACGAAACAATACAAAGAAGCCGGCAGAAAAACAGATATATTGACCGTTGACAACCATGTTGACGGCGTTTACCTGTATCTGAAATTGCTTAAGGAAGATCCCGCTCGGGCAGAAAATGTCTGGAAACTGCTTTTATGGAACGGTGGGGGGATGCACAGCAGCGGAGTTGGAATAGGGTGCATTGATTATAATGGCAAAGTTCATCCAAATCAGTTTTGGGGGCACTATGATTTGGGGGATATCCACGAGAGGCCTTTTAGTGAGATTTGGCTCGATACAAGTGAACCGTTGTTAAAGGGTTTGAGAAACCGCAGAGAATACGTTAAAGGCCGGTGCAGACTTTGCAAATTCTTTAATGTATGTGGCGGCAGCCTTCGTGTGCGGGCAGATTTGCATTTCGATGACCCCTGGGCGCCGGATCCGGGATGCTATTTGACCGATGAAGAAATCGGCTTAGACGCAAGCAAACAGGAAGAATTAAAGCGTAGTGGAGAGCTTTTCCAGCTTCCTGATTAACCAAAACGGTGTGCGTTTTTGAAAATCTTA
>CBDURK010000240.1:0-5287 GCA_965369645.1 uncultured bacterium
TCTTCCGATACTCATCCGTTTTCCATTCACGATATGCTCGCGATGGATCGCCTCTCTGGCCACCAGGTATCACCGGACGGCAAATTAATCGTCTTTACATTAAGAACAACCGACCTCGAAGCCGACAAGGGGCGAACCGACCTCTGGCTGATTGGCGCAGGCGGTACTAACCTTCGCCGTTTAACGTCTCATCCCGATGGCGACTTTAATCCCCGCTGGGCCCCCGACGGCGAGTCCATCTGGTTTATTTCCACTCGCTCAGATTCGGCGCAGGTTTGGCGTATTCGCGTTAACGGCGGAGAAGCCCAACAGGTTACGGACCTGCCCCTTGATGTCGGAAATCTGCTCGTCTCGCCCGATGGAAAGCACATCGCCTTTACTATGGAAGTCTTCCCCGACTGCAAAACGATAGCCGACACAAAAGAAAGGCTCGATGAAATCAGCAGTAGAAAAACAACCGGACTAATTTACGAGCAGATTTTTGTCCGCCACTGGGACACATGGAAAGACGGCCGCCGCTCACATCTGTTTGTCATGCCCATCGCAGGCGGCGATCCCATTGACCTGATGTGGGGAATGGATGCCGATACCCCTTCAAAACCATTCGGCGGCCCGGAAGAGATTGCTTTCACCCCAGATGGCGGGGGGCTTGTTTTTTCCGCTCGGGATGCCGGCTCTGCCGAAGCCTGGTCAACCGACTTCAATCTTTACATGATACCCATCGATGGTTCCAAACCGCTGGAATGTATAACTGAAGACAACAAGGCCTGGGACACAAATCCGGTTTTCTCTCCTGATGGCAAAACCCTTGCCTACCTGGCCATGACTAAGCCGGGCTATGAGTCCGACCGTTTTCGAATTGTCCTGCGCAATTTGTCAAATGGCCAAACACGGGTTCTTACCGAAAACTGGGACCGCAGCCCCTCGTCGCTCTGTTTCTCCATCGACGGCAAAACAATCTTCGCAACCGCAACCAACGTTGGCCAGAAATCTCTGTTCGCTATCAATGTAAAAACCGGCGCCGTTCGCACTATTGTCAAAGAAGGCCGCATCGGTTCACCCGCCATAGCGGCCGGTAGAATTATTTATGGCATGAGTAACCTCCGCAGTCCTGTTGAATTGTTTTCGGTTGAACCTGACGGCCGAAATATCCGCAAAATCACCAACATCAACGATGAAAAAATCGCCGCCGCCCGCATGGGCGACTATGAGCAGTTTACCTTCGCCGGATGGAAAGGCCAAACAGTCTATTGCTATGTAGTCAAACCTGTCGATTTCAATCCTGCGAAAAAATACCCCGTGGCTTTTCTCATTCACGGAGGTCCCCAGGGCTCCTTCGGCAACAGCTTCCATTACCGCTGGAACCCACAGGCCTACGCCGCTGCCGGCTACGCTGCCGTTATGGTCGATTTCCACGGCTCCACCGGATACGGACAGGCCTTCACCGATTCAATCCGAGGCGACTGGGGCGGCAAACCTTTCGAAGACCTGCAAAAAGGTCTCACCGCCGCCTTAAAACGCTACCCCTGGATGAATGCCGACAAAGTCGGCGCCCTCGGAGCCTCTTTCGGAGGCTATATGATTAACTGGATATCGGGCAAGTGGCCCGACCGTTTCCGCTGTATGGTCAACCACGACGGCAACATTGACGAGCGAATGGCATATTTCGACACCGAAGAGCTCTGGTTCCCCGAGTGGGACCATATCGGCACCCCCTGGGAAAATCCCGCCGGCTACGAAAAGCACAACCCCGTAAACTTCGTAAAAAACTGGAAAACTCCAATGCTGGTCATACACGGCGCGCTGGATTACCGGGTGGCCGATACCCAGGGGCTCGGCACCTTCAACGCGCTGCAGCGGCTCGGTGTTCCCAGTAAGCTGCTCTACTTCCCCGACGAAAGCCACTGGGTCCTAAAGCCTGCGAATTCCATCCTCTGGCACGAAACGGTTATAAGCTGGCTCGACCGCTGGTTGAAAAACTCTGATTAACTCCGAATTCCAGGTATCACATAAATCAGGATTGATTATTTCCCGCATCTGTGCTATCCTGCGTTACCGATAAATTAAAAACAATTATCTACCCTGGATAAAATCATGACTAAAAAATGTGTAAGAGCTATTTTCCCAGGCTCGTTCGACCCGATAACGAACGGGCATCTGGACGTTATCGAACGCGGCATGAAACTCTTCGACGAGCTTATCATCGCGGTCGGAAGAAGTCCGGTCAAAAATCAGCTCTTTACCCCCGAAGAGCGGGTCGAAATGATCGATGAGCTGATCCGTGAAAAAAACTTGACTGGCATCTCGGTGGAAAGTTTCGAGGGCCTGACAGTCGAATACGCATCAGGTAAAAAGGCCGACGTAATCCTCCGCGGCCTCAGAAGCCTCACCGACGTCCAGTATGAATTCCAGCTTGCTATGACAAACCGGGCCGTCGCCGGTATTGAAACCATCTTTATTATGACCAGCGAGCAGTATGGATTCACCAGCTCGACCTTGATTCGAGAGGTCGCCTCTTTAGGTGGTGATATATCAAATTTAATTCCGAATAATGTTTACGAGCGAATAAAAAAACACCTTAAAGAATAAAACTAACGCCCAATGCCTGGTGCTTGCCGAATAACGAGCATCGAGCATCGGGCATCGAGCACGAAATGTTTATTATCAGTGTTGAAACACACTTTTGGGCATCGCACCAACTGGCCTTGCCGGACGGCTCAAAAGAGCCTCTGCACCATCATAACTGGCTTGTTACCGCCGAAGTCGGCTCCGACGCGCTCAACGATATGGCCGTTGTGATGGACTTTCATGAGCTTAAACAGATGCTCGATAATATCGCTGCTGACTTTAATAATAAGGCACTGAACGGAACCGACTGTTTTCAGCAGAACAACCCATCTGCCGAGAACGTAGCCAAGTATATATACGATAAACTAAGGACCCAGTTGCCCGAAGGCGTCAGGCTCAGAAATGTAAAAGTTGTTGAGCAGACCGGCTGCTCGGCACAATACGAAACAGACCTTGACGCTAACTAATTTCTTTACCATGTCCTAAGGAGGATTCAGGCTGAAAATCTGTTAAATCTTTAATAATCTGCAAAATCTTTGGTTTCCACCTGTAGGTGTTTTATAAAATTGTCGATTATTTAAGCAGACCTTTGGTATAATATACAGATGAATTCTTTTGCAGAGTGCTCTATGCTCGTAGAAGAAGATCGAGCTACGAGTATCGAGTTTCAAGGATCGAGGATCGAGTTAATTATGCAGTGTCAAATTTGTAACAATAATAACGCAACTATCCACCTCACTGAGATTTCAGACGGGGTTCGCACCGAAATGCACATTTGTGAAAATTGCGCCGCCGAACAGGATATTGCTATTAAAAGTCACATTCCGATAAATGAGCTGCTAAGCGGCCTGCTTGCCGTACAGCCCTCCGATGAAGAAATCTCCGGCACCGCCGAACCGCAGGTCGCCTGCCCGAACTGCGGCTTTACACTCGCCCAGTTCAGAAAGCAGGGCGTCCTGGGCTGTCCCTATGATTATGAGTTTTTTGAAAAGTCGCTTCTGCCCCTAATCGAAAAAGCGCACGACGGCAAAACAACCCACTGTGGAAAGCTTCCTTCGAAAACACCGAAGAACACCAGAGATGAAATTGAGCTGCTGAACATCCGCCAGCGGCTTGAAGACGCGGTCAGGACCGAAGATTACGAGATGGCCGCCGAATTACGCGACAAAATAAAACAAATGGAAGAATAACAACGGATTGTTTACAGTATAAGATATGAAACTCACAGATATAAGCAACGATATAAATGAATGGTTCAGCGGTTCCGGCCCACAGGCCGATATCGTCGTATCATCAAGAATTCGTCTGGCCAGGAACATCGCAGGCTATAAATTCCTCAGCCACTGCTCCAATACCGAAAAAGCTGAAATACTTCAAAAGCTCAAAGACGTCCTAATGTCCCTTGAGCTTGGCGATAAAGCCTGCTATATCTGTGTGGACAAGGCCCCCTCTCTAAGCAGGCACTTCCTCGTCGAGCGCCATCTCATCAGCCGCCATCACGCATTCGGCAAAGGCCCTCGCGGCGTCGTTATGGTGAAGCGCGAATTTTTCACCGCCATGATTAACGAAGAAGACCATCTGCGCCTCCAGGTGCTGAAAGCCGGCTGCCAGCTCTCGCAGTGCGCCGAGCAGATAAATAAAATCGACGATATGATAGAAGAGAAAATCGATTTCGCTTTCAGCCCCAGATATGGATACCTCACCGCCTGCCCCACAAATCTCGGAACAGGTATAAGAATTTCCGTAATGCTCCACCTTCCCGCTCTGAAAATGACCGGCCAGATAGAAAAATTCTTCAACGCCGCAAGAGCTATGAGCCTGGCCGTCCGAGGCCTCTTCGGTGAAGGAACAGAAGCCGCAAGTGACCTCTACCAGATTTCTAATCAGGTGACACTCGGCGTCGCCGAGTCCGACATAATCGCGAAATTTGAAAACACCATCATCCCTGAAATAGTCGAATACGAAAATGCCGCCAGAAAACAGCTCCTCTCCGGCCAGGCAAACATACTCGACGACAAAATCTCTCGTGCAATGGCACTGCTCCAAAACGCTCATCTGATAAGCTCGCAGGAAGCGCTGTTCCTTCTGTCTCACCTGCGCCTCGGCATCAACATGCACAAATACATGGGCGCCTCGACCCCCGCCATAGAAAAGCTTTATACACTCTGCGGTACCGGCCTCTCCGATAAAGCAAACCCTCTTTCCATCGCGACTATAAATAGGCTTTTCATGCTGACACTCCCCGCACACCTCCAGCTTAACTGCGGAAAAACACTCGACCCCACCCACAGAGACGCACTACGAGCAGAAATCATCCGCTCCGCACTAAACCAGGACAAACAACAGAAAAACAGCTAAAACTCCGCCCTCCACGTGTCATTTCGACCGATAGAGTTTACCCTGAGCGTAGTCGAATGGGAAGTGAGTGGAGAAATCTTGCACACGACATTACATTTGTACACGTCTAAAAAGGCAAGCTTACGAATCTGAAATTCCTTTCCTTCCTCAATTATTTTTGATTATTTTGTCCTCCTGCGCGTATAATAAGATATAGGAATATCGCGACTATGTCTTATACCAATTGCGTTTAATTGCTGAGATTTTTCTGCTTGGTTTGAAAGGGTGGCAGCCTCAAGCTTGTGCCTAAGGTGCGCAGCTTGGGGCCTGTCCCGAGCGAAGTCGAGGGGATGGCTTGCTAACAGATGTCATTCCGACCGAA
>CBDURK010000241.1:0-5247 GCA_965369645.1 uncultured bacterium
TTGTTACGTGGTTTTTGGCCGTCGCTGTTTTGCCATGTATATTGGATTACGTCGGCAGAGTCGGGAAGGTTACGAATCTTTTTCTGGATAATCTGATGGTCGTTCCATACAGGAAGTTCGTTAAACTTTTTCGACCAGAGGGTACGAGGTGTAGAATGCACACTCAGTGGTGTAGAAAAGGGAAGATATTGTTTAATGATACGTGCAAAACGGGCAATTTCTTTTTCGGTATATTTGGGAGTCTTTATCTCAAATTCATTACATAGACATATCCAGACATTGGGGAAGCTTCCATAACGGGCAGCGACATATTTGAGCCATGGTGTGGGATCGCCGCGCAGGATCGAGCGTGAATCTTCGGTATCCGGGCCGCACAAAATCAGGTCTGCAATCAGGTCGTGATTCCATGCGGTCTGCACGGCCAAGTCGGCCCTTTGGCTGAACCATCGCGGATTGGGCCGGTGCGAGTAATTTCCCTGGTCGGTTAGTTGGCCGTTATCATCAAAAAAGGGCTTTTCTTTTGGATTCGGATAGCGGTCGCAATGTAAAGTAAATCGAAGCTTCTTAAAGTATTTTGCGTTGCCTGCTATGTCTGTAGCGATGTTGTTTCCGCTTGGTTTATTACCTGTCTGGAAAGCCGACAGAAACGAATAATGCGTATTGCCGAAAATATAAGGATGGGAACCATTTGAACGCATATACCAACGACTGCCCGGGCTATTGGTATCGACAATCCAAAAGCCGGGATACTCCGAGGGCGTGGCCCATAGATAGTCACCCTGCTTTTGGCCTTGGAGGCCTGGTTTGTTCGAATAAACCTCAACTATATTCCAGCGTCCGGTTCTTGTCGGGCAAAAGCGAGCCTTGAAGATATTGCCGCTGATTCCACCATTTCCATCACCATCCCAGAAACCGTGAATCTTATACTCAGGTGAGCCACTTTCATGACGAAAACGCAGCCAAAAATCAATATCCCGGGCGGGAACATCTTTTTCATTTTGATTGGGGCCATTAAAGGTGAGTTCCACAATGGAATAAACGCCTGTTTTTCCAATTTCAGCAGAATAAGTCTCGCAGGTAATGAAAGTGTGAGACAGCAATACGGCAAAAATCCAGAAAATTTTATTTATGCGCCAGAACATTATTTGATTTCCCTTCTTATTAACATATTCCTTATTATATGCAGTTGGAAAATAAAGGGAATATCTAAATAGTTAGCCTTACATTATTGTTTTTGGAAGCAGCAATGCTGTGTTGACAAAATGTATAAGCCTGATACAATATTTTTCATGACAAAAGTGATATGAACAGAGATAAATCTAAACTATAAAGTCAAATATTTTTGATGTAAGGAAATCATTATGAAACGACGAACATTTCTGAAAAGTGCGAGTGGTATTGCCGCGGGGCTTGCTGTCCCGTCTCTATCAGCTTCTGCTAAATCGCTCTCGAAACAAGAGGACATAGTTGCAGGATTACCAAGAAGGGTTATTGGTCGTAGCGGTGAGAAAGTCTCAGTTGTCGGTTTTCCGGGACTGGCACTTAGTCATTATGATCAGGACCGCTGCAATGCCGGCCTGCTCGATGCTTTCAAACGAGGAGTCAATTACTATGATGTCGCCCCTGCCTACGGTAAGGACGGAATATGTGAGGTAAAAATGGGCATCGGACTTCAGGCAGTTAATATCGAGCGGAGTAGTATTTTTCTGGGTTGTAAGACAAAGATGAGGGACAAGAAAGGTGCGCGTTTTGAACTGGAGCGGTCGTTGAAACGGCTTAAGACCGATTATTTCGATTTATACCAGATGCACCATCTTCGCACTCCCGACGAGGTGAAGGAGGCATTGGGGCCGGGTGGTGCTATCGAAACCTTTTTGGAGGCAAAGAAAGAGGGAAAGGTTAAGTATCTTGGATTCTCGGCGCATACGACCAGAGGGGCGCTTGATGTTATGAAAGGTTTTCGTTTCGATACCGCTATGTTCCCGATAAATTTTGTAGAGATGTTCAAAATAGGATTCGGCGAACCTGTTCTCGAACTGGCACAAAAGCAGGGCGTTGCTGTCATAGCTATTAAGCCGATGTCAAAAGGCCCCTGGCCTCAAGGTGCCGAAAGGACCCGTCAATGGTGGTATCGTGCAACTGAGAGCCAGTATGACACGGACCTTGCAATGCGTTTTACTCTCTCGAAAAAGCCCGTCGTAGCGGGGATTCCGCCTTCATTTCTCGATTTGCTCGATAAGGCAATAGAGGCGGGGCGGTCATATCGTCCTATAAGAGAAGACGAAACAATGAAATTGAAGGAGATGGCTCAAGACTGCACATCTTTGTTCCGAAGAGAAGAAGAGAGAGTCGCTCGTGGTGATTTTTCGCATAGCCCTATTTACGCAGACAGCCCGCATGAGTGTTGCGGGGGATCATATACTTAAGGCGGTGGATAGTTAATTAGTAAAAATTACGCTTAAGACAAGCAAAGCCAGAATATTGAGGGCATATTATGATTTGGACCCTGGAATAGTGGGTTCAGGAAAATATTATTTAAAATAGCAGATTATTTCCTTGTTGTATTAAAGATATTGTGTTATATTACATGACTCTTGTATTTTAAGAGTATTAATTACATTTCACTCACCTGTAATCCACGGTACAAGTAGGATCATGAGGGGGTCATTTAAGAAAGAGATGTAGCGGTTTTCCTGTCTGTTAACAGTTTAGGTGACCAGAAAATGTTGTTGAGTTTTGTTTGAAAGATAGTTGTGAGCAAAAATGGAAAAAATTAGAAGAATCAGAAATATTGGTATTTCAGCGCACATAGACTCGGGAAAGACGACGTTGAGTGAGCGGATTTTATATTATACGGGGCGGATTCATCGTATGCAGGAGGTGCATGCGGATTCAGGCGGAGCGACATTGGATTACATGGACCTTGAGCGTGAGCGTGGTATTACGATAACCTCAGCCGCTACTCAGGTGTCGTGGAAGGACAAGAGCATCAATTTAATCGATACTCCCGGGCATGTGGATTTTACCGTAGAAGTGGAACGTTCGCTACGAGTGCTTGATGGAGCGATTATGGTTCTATGTTCGGTGGGCGGTGTTCAGAGTCAATCTTTTACGGTTGATCAGCAGATAAAACGTTATCGTGTGCCACGAATTGCTTTTATAAATAAAATGGACCGTGTCGGCGCCGATCCCGAGCGGGTACGTCAGGAACTGACGGAGAAACTCGGCCTTAACGTGGTTCCCATCCAGATTAATATGGGCGCAGGTGACGACTTTTCAGGTGTAATAGATCTGATCGATATGGAGGCTGTCACTTTCGAGGGCAAGGAAGGTGAAAAGGTTGTGCGAGGACCGATACCACCGGAATACACCGAAGCAGCCGAGAAGGCGCGTCAGGACATGCTTGAAGCGTTAAGCATGTTCAACGATGAAATGCTTGAACTGCTTCTGGAAGACCTACCTGTCGAACAAGAGATGATTCGAGCAACCATTCGTGAGACAACCATAAATCGTGATATTGTGCCGGTTATGATGGGGGCGGCTTTTAAGAACAAGGGAGTCCAGCCGCTAATGGACGCAGTCTGTGATTTTCTTCCAAGCCCTTTGGATCGCGTCAGCTTTGCACGTGATCACGATAACGAAGGAACAGAAATCCCGCTGGCAGCTGATCCGGATGCACCGCTGGTGGCAATGGTGTTCAAGATTGCTGATGAATCATTTGGGCAGCTTAGTTATTTACGAGTTTATCAAGGCAGACTCGCTAAGGGCCTGAAATATCGTAATGCCCGAACCAATCGGATTCTGCGTATCGGTCGCATTGTTAGGATGCACGCAAATGACCGAGAGGATATTTTAGACGCCGGTCCTGGTGATATTATTGCTGTGCTATCGATAGATTGCGCCAGCGGTGATACGATTTGCGGTGATGGAGTCAACTATTCACTGGAAAGTATTTTCGTAGCCGAACCGGTTATCAGTTTGTCAATCGAGCCGAAAAGCTCCACTGATCAGGAGCGCATGGCCAAGGCTCTTAGTCGGTTTATGAAAGAAGACCCGACGTTCCGAGTTTCCAGCGACCCTGAAACCGGCCAAACGGTTATAGCCGGGATGGGAGAACTGCATCTGGATGTTTATATCGAACGGATGCGCCGTGAGTTTAAGGCTGAATTGACTGTTGGGATACCAAGCGTTAGCTATCGCGAAGCCCCAACCATTGAATCTAAATTTAATTATCGCCATAAAAAACAAACTGGTGGCTCAGGTCAATATGCGCATGTGATCGGTAGATTGATTCCGCTTACTCAGGACGACGAGTCCACATACGAGTTCGAAGACAATGTTAAGGGTGGTCGAATACCAAGTGAATATATTCCTGCTGTTAATAAGGGATTTAAGGCGGCGATGAAGAAAGGCCCTCTGGCCGGGTATGAAATTGTAGCTTGTAAAATGTGTCTCGATGACGGTACATATCATCCGGTTGACTCCAGTGAGATGGCTTTTCGTACGGCGGCAAGAGACGCCTTTATCGAAGTATTCAAGAAGTCCCGGCCATGTCTGCAGGAACCTATTATGACTGTAGAAGTTGAAATGCCTTCCGAATTCCAGGGCCCGGTTGTTGGGGACCTCAACTCCCGCCGGGGGATTATCCTTGAAACCGAAACCAGAGACACTTACACCGTTATGAGAGCGGAGGTCCCGCTGGCAAGTATGTTCGGCTATGCCACCGTGGTTCGCGGCCTTAGCAAGGGTATGGCCTCATTCACAATGGAAATGTCTCGCTATGCTCAGGTTCCGGTACGGCTTGCCGAGGAAATCATCTGTCAGCGTCGTGAGAAAAATCAGCAGATTGCACGAAAATAAGGCAAGGGCCTCAAGCGATAGATTCCAGAGATGGTTCGCACTCGGATGCTGTTCGTGGGGTGCAGAACAATGACCAGTACAAAATCCCGATAAATGACATTGGGATGAGCTGGCACCCATTTGAGCCAATCACAAGAAGCGCAGTAATTAAACACAATTGGTATTAGTTGTTGCGTTTGGCTGCTCAAAAGAAAAAGAATGATATGCATTAATCCTTCAACTTGAGTTTGCCCCAATGTAGAACGATAACACTCCTCTGAGAGTATCCTATAGAAAATACTGAGTGCGTCTAACTTTCTCCAGGCTTATGTATAAGTTCTCTGGTCTTGAGATAAATCAAGCGGGGCCTATACCGAATCAAATCAGTATAAGCCCCGAATTAATACA
>CBDURK010000242.1:0-5241 GCA_965369645.1 uncultured bacterium
TCTTTGATGACACGCATGCAGAATTCCCGCACTTCCTCAGGCGTGCCCCAGCTCAACAACATATTCGGGATACCGCCGCTGATAGCAAACTTATCGTGAAGGCTGCGATGGACCTCGAAGATATCATCCTGGTCGCAGTGGAAAACGATGCTGCGATCCGGCAGCTCACGGAAAGTCTCGAAATGATGCTTCCACCTGCCCTCTGCGTAAAACAGCGTCTGATGGCCGTTCTTCCAGAACTCCTCGATACAGGGCTTGAGCGTAGGCCAGTAGTGGGAATCGAATTGTTTTGGGTTAAAGAAAGGCACGCAACCTCGATGCATCCAGTAGCCAATGGGGACTTGATTACTCGGATCGGCGGTAGTCAGACCCACGTTGACTAAGTGTGGCATAAGCGCCTCGCAGGCCTTGAGCACTTTCTTTGGCTGCGTGAACATGTCATCCACCAACCCCAGGTAGCCCCGCATTTTGTCGGCGATAATATCGAACGGTGCTTTGAAGATGCCCGCAATAGCCGATCCCGTACCGCACTCGGAACGCAACCTTGCGATTTGCGGGCCAAAGGCGTAGAAATATTGCAGCATAGCCATACCGCTCTTAACTAATGCCAGGTTGCTTCGCTTCGTCGAGGCCTCGCCAATCTTGCATACTTCCGTGGAAACACGCGGCAGCCAGGTCTCGTAGAGAAAGCCGGTCGGATCGTCGATCAACGCATCGTATTCATCCGCCTTCATGAACGCCTCTCCTTCCGGCGGCTCGATATAGTTAAAACCGGTCGTATGAGGAATGCCTATACCAGGGATACCGTAGTAGCGCAATCCGGCGGCCTGCGCCAGACCTGTCCAGACATAAACCATATTCGGAACAACCGCGTCCCAGTCGAAATCCTTAGCGCACTTCACCGCCGCCTCGAAGGCCTTGTTGTAATCATGCGCAACATCCTGGCAAGTAAGACCGGCGTATTTAGCCGTGAACTCGGCAACAAACGGACGAATCGGTATCATATCCGGCTTTTCATTTCGCATCGCCGTGATATATCGCTTCATTCGCTCGGAGTATAATTGTTCCATATCTTTGGCCATATCATTCTGCTCCTTTTTTGAATTGGCTCAGCTTCTCTCAGAATTCAAAAAACGTTTTAATGTACGCTTAACATACCTCAATCATGCCAAAACGTCAAGCAAGCCTCCTCTGAACTTATTCATCAAGTCCGATTATTTGAACCTGCCCGCTTGTTTTTTCCAATCGGCATTTGATTGTCCCTTTGCTTTCAAGACCGTTTGCTTTCATAGTGATTTGTTCGGAAGTAGGAAGAAGCGCCGACAACTCGCCATCGGATAATTTTGCCTTCAGCAAATAACCTCCCTCAATCCGTTCCAGACTTGCCTCGTCCGGCAGCTTGTCTTTTACTCGATGGGTACGATAAAGTGTTACGAATTCCATCTGTCTTTTTTTATCTTTTGTCTTCGCCGTCAAATGCCATTCACGCAGTGTGATTCTCGGGCGGGGGTTTGGATCATATTGATCTGTCTGGCTGAATGTCAAAGACGATGGCGCCAGAAAATCAATGTCACAAACTACATCTCCATTTCGAACACGGACATTGTGCTGACCATCCACCTCGATTTTATTAATAGCGTGCAGCCAGTATTCGTATGTCGCCGGCTCTCTCGCCTCCAGACGGTCATAGACGACCACTAATTCCGGCTTGACAAAAATAATGCTCCGCGTGAAATGCTCTAACTCAGGCTCGTAAGCCTTTCCCGCTTCTCCAACAACGATATCAATTGAAGGCGTCGTCTTGAATGAAACGATTTCACCCTGTGCTTTGGAGCTGCGTCTGCCCTGGCCTTTCCCGTTGACTGTAATATTGTTGACTGAGCGTGTGCTCCACATCCACTCTTTATGATGTTTGCTGCCGTAGCTGTCCCTGTAACCTGAGCGAATCAGCAGACGCTTACCATAACCCCACAGAAGAAAGGAATTATTTGCCTCGTAGCCGTGAGATTGCGTACCGAATGGGCTGGCCTTGAAAACCACCTGAACGCTCTCGTCGGCATCGGTTAGGTTGGTATTCATATAAACCTGCCCAGTGCCTTCGAACAAGCGTGATTTAGGAAGTCCGTCAGGTGGTATTGCCTGAACATCGGGTAGTTCGCCGCGGATAAAACCGATATAACCACCGGTATTCGCCGGACCGCCAAGCTGTTCGACATACCATTGCCAATGTCCGTTTTGGGCCTGAGCAGCAAAAGTGCTCACGATTGGCATATAATTTTCCGCTCTTTTATTGGCAGTAAGGTCACCGAAGCCGGCGCCTCTCTTGCCCGGCGGTACAAGATACATAGGATAATATCCGACCTTCGAAAAGTACGGCTTATCAAAAGCATTTATACTCATTGCTTCGCGCATCACATCCGCCCACCAGGTGAATCGGTTCTGGTAGCTCGACCAGTAGGAAGAACCCTCGTGCCAGCCGCCATCGTCATCGCTCCAGACGGGATAAACGTTATAGAAAACATTCATGGCAAACCATACCCAGTCATCGGCCCCTTCGACCTCACCTAAAAAAGCTACGCCAACCTCACCTAAAAAATGCCACGCCCGGTTCGAGTGACTACCGTATGGCCGCCACAGATGCCTCGGACAAAGATGCTCATACATCTCATCCCCGCGAACTTTCATCACCGCTCGGCAGATTTTCTTGTCCTTCTCGCTCAGCAGGTCGTTAACAAAAGTATATGTGCGAGAAAAATAATAATTATAAGGCATACCAGCCTCGTCATTGTATCGATAGCCCGTACTTCCTTTCGAGTCCCATTTGGCACATTCAAGCAGAATCCGCCTGGCCTCAAGGCCGTACTTTTCCTGCCCGCCCAGCAGTCGCGTGAATGCCAGCGTGGCAGCGCTGTTAAGCGCCTTGATTGTATATGTCCGGTTACCCCACCAAATCTTCCGCCAGGCATCGCTGCCTCGCACTATTCCTTTCGAATACTTCTGCGGCTCTTGGGTCGCAGGCGGACTGGCCATAATCCTTTCACAGTCACTGACAAGCTTGTCATACTCCTTTTTCATCTTACCCCGTGCCAGTTCCCGCAAACGCCCGACGTTCTCCGGACGCATAAAAAGCCGCGGATGACTTTTGGGTATCCGACCAATCAGATCCTTGCGGGCAGGCAGCGGCATCTTCGCCGCATCACTATCAATAGTGAATGTTCGCGATTTGCTCCAGTTCGTATAACGACCGTTCTTATCTTTACCGCGGTAGCTCCATGTATAGGTACCAGGTGCAAAAGTCTCTGACGGACAATAAACGTTGAATTCTATATTGTTCCATTGAAAACTATTATTTGCAAATGGCTGAGTACCTACGCATGAAACTTCCCACCTCAATCCCTTTTGTGGCCGCCAGCTAAAACTCGGAGGATTAATCCCAGACACCGAGCCGGCGGCGGGGCGGTAACCCCATTCGCCCGGTTCGGCAGGGCGTTCATCTAATTTAAGTTCCTGCCCTGCAACTGAATTTGACAGAGCCAGTAACAGAACGAGCCAGAGGCTAATCAAACATCCTTTTGTGAAAATTCTGCCTGAATAACACCTAAAGTTTTTTCTTTTCGATTTCATACCGCAGCATCTCCTCATAAAGTAAAAGTTGTATATCGAGAATCTGTTCAAGATTCACCTGACAGCTTTGCTTGGTTCCGTGAGGACATTCGAAGGTAAACGAGCTTGCTCCGCTTATGTGGTACATAGCACTGGTCAGGTTAAAAGGTTTTGGATATTTGCCACCTTCCGGCTCAACTTTGAAAAGCCCCCCATAAGGTAAATCATGTTCGCTAAGAAAGGCGTAATACCGCTTGGCTAACGAGCGAATATCTTCCTGAATTTCTGTAGTAACGTATGCCGGTCGTAAAATAGCAGGCCGCGAACTATGACTGTGAAGTGAAACAGCCAAATCCGGGCCTTCTTCCTTGGCAACTTTCAAAATAGCTGGTGCTTCTGGCCCCATCGGGTCAAAGAACTCATCGTGCATCGGATTAATTCCCTTGTCGTTGAAATAGCATCCCAAAAAACCGACGTTGTCTCCGACCATCGGATGCTGGCGTTTGCTCTGTGGCCAGCCGCAGAATGTATCGTCACTCCACGTCCCTTGTCCCCAGAACCTAACATCATTATTATCCATACCACAAAGGCTGCGCGGCTCGAAACGCGCAATACCATCGGGATTACCATCCGGAATAATCAACAACCGGCATTGCCTGCCGAGCGCTCTAAGTTTTCTCTGGTTCCTCCCCCGCAGGTCTTTCCCGGTTTCCATTACATTTATAAAGTTGACCAGACCCGTCAAAGCCTCAACTTCATGCCCGTGCACCGGTCCTGCAAAAAGGATTACGGGCTTTTTTCTCGCCGCCTTATTCATATATGCCCAGGGCTCTCTGGCACCAATGGCGGAATTGAAATTAGCTTTATGTTCGAGCTTTTCCCTCCGTCCGTAAGTAACCAGATGTATCGGCCTGCCTCCCGGGGATACTTCTATCGTTTCGACCTTGCCGACAGTCAGTTTTTCGAAACGAGCTGCCAGACCCCTGACGTCACCTACCCAGAATTTAGGTATTTCACGCTCAGGCACCCTTTGCCTGGCCTGTTCCAGGGTCATTGAATTGATATCAGCGGCATTTGCTATAGTCAGAGCACAATTGAACAACACAACCATAGAAAAAACTGTAACAGCCGCTCTTTTGGTTCGACGCCTCTCTCCTGTCATTATTATTACTCCTGTGAAAGCGTGCCGATTAATTCTTTGATTTTTGTGATATTATTGCGAGCGCAATATTTCTTTATTCCCTCGACGATTTTCCCAGCGCATCCCGGCTCAATAAAATTCGCCGTTCCAACTGCCACAGCCGACGCCCCCGCAATAATAAATTCCACGGCATCCGAAGCCGTCCTGATTCCCCCCATACCAAGAATAGGTGTACCGCTTCCTTTAGTCACTTCATTATAGACTTTATTAATAAGATATACCGCTATCGGTTTTATCGCTGGCCCGGACAGTCCGCCCGTCCTGTTGGCCAGAATTGGCTTGCGGCTTTCAATATCAATCACCATCGCCGTAAACGTATTGATTAGACTAAGCGCATCGGCTCCCCCTTCAACCGCCGCCCTTGCAATTAAACTGATGTCCGTAACGGCAGGGGATAGCTTCACCATAAGGACCTTCTCACCGGCGGCTTCTTTCAC
>CBDURK010000243.1:0-5221 GCA_965369645.1 uncultured bacterium
GGCTCTATATAGACAATCAGCTTTTCTTTTGTGCCGTCTTTGTCTTTGTCGAAGAGGCCTGTATATTTTCCAATTTCGACATTCTGGATGCTATAGAGGTTTTCGCCTTTGAGTTGCTCAGGCATGCCAGAGAGGGTATGTATTTGTTTTTGTAATTTTTCGTTTTCGGAGGTAGATCGTTCGAGCTGGCTTTCCAATTGCTTTTGCTGGATGGTCAGGGTTTCGACTCGTTCCTGCAGCGGTGATTCAGTGTAGGTGTTGTCACAGCCGGCGACAAATGCCAGAAAACAGAGGATAGAAGAGAGAGTACAGAAAAATCTAACTTCTGATAGTTTGATATCCATATCCATTATAACACTCCTGTATTACTACTCCTGTATTACCGCTCTTTTATTATTACTCCGGCTCCTCCTGGTTTTTTACGATCTCAGGTGCTTTCTGCAATATTCTGTCGGCTAATCCGTATTCAATTGCTTCGGCAGAGTCGAGCCAGAGGTCCCTGTCGCAATCTTTTTCAACTTTCTCTACAGCCTGGCCCGTATGAACGGACAGTATATCATAAAGACATGCTCGCAGCCTTAAAATTTCCTGAGCTTCGATATCGAGGTCGGTAGCCGGTCCAATCAATTGGCCTGTGATTAACGGCTGGTGCAGAAGGATTCTGTTGTTTGCCAGCAGGAATCTTTTGTTTGCCTTTCCGCTGGCCAGTAATATGGCGGCCATGCTTGCAGCCTGGCCAATACAATAAGTTGCGACGTCGCAACGCAAGAACTGCATCGTGTCATATATTGCGAGACCTGCCGTGATTGAGCCGCCGGGCGAATTTATGTAGAAGTGAATATCGTTCTTGTTATCTTCGTTGCTTAAAAAGAGCATCTGGGCGATGATGAGGTTGGCAGAAGTGTCATCGACCTGCCCGCCGAGAAATACTATTCTATCTTTGAGGAGTCTTGAATAAATATCATAGGCGCGTTCGGTTCGACCGCTTTTCTCAATTACTATCGGTACCAAAGTTTGATTTACGCTCATTTCAGCTATTCCTTGTTTGTAAAAGATCTATTTCCAGACAGTTTGGCTCTTTAGAGCCGATTATTTACTGTCTTTTTTCTTTTTATTGTTTTTACTGTTTTTGCTATCCTTGTTTTTCTTTTTGTCTTCTTCTTTGTTTTCTTCTTTGCTTTCTTCTTCGTGCAGAACCTCGTCGATAAGACCGTATTCTTTAGCCTCATCGGCAGTCATATATCTGTCTCTTTCAGTCTCGGCGGCAATCTTTTCGGCAGATTGACCGGTGTGTTTTGCGAGGATTTCATTTATCGTTCTTTTTGCCTTGAGTATTTGTTCGGCCTGTATCTTGATGTCAGATGCCTGGCCTGTAACACCGCCCCATGGCTGGTGCAGCATGACCTTGGCGTGGGGAAGAGAGTGCCGTTTGCCTTTTGTTCCGGCGGCCAGTATTATCGCGGCGCCGGATTGTGCCCTGCCGATGCAGTAGGTTGCTATGGGCGAACTGGTGAAGAGCATCGTGTCATAAATGGCCATTGTATCGTCAACATTTCCACCCGGTGAATTAATATACAGGCTGATTTCGCTGTTGCGTTTGAGGTTGTCGAGGTAGAGCATTTTCATAATGACCTCAGCGGCTCTGTCATAGGATATCTCTCCTATCAGGAAGACAATCCTGTTCTCTAACAGCATATCGTCCAGACTCATCTGGCGGTAGCGCTGATACTGGCCGTACTGATTGTATGCATCCCCACTTTGGGGTACTGTTTGGCTATAAGACGTGAGGTGAGAAACCCTTGCAATGTTTCCTGCATGATGTTCAATAGACATTCATTGCTTCCTTAATATGAAATTCACATTTTTTTCCAACTTGTTTTTCGTGCCTTGTTCTGCACTTCCGCAGTGCATATTTTGCCCCAAGTGGACTTACCGACAAGCGGATAACGTTTTAATCGGATATTTTTAGCTGCGGATTCTCTTTTTTACCCCATTTTTGTTGTATATAATTGCCCATAATGGAATATTTGGCGTTTTTTAGCCGGAGTCTTTGGATTTGTTGGGCGTCTTTTTCTTTGGCTCGGCTTTCTTAGTGGTCTTTTTATCGGTCTTTTTTGCCGGCTTTTTAGCTTCTTTTTTGGCTTTTTTATCAGGCTTTTTTTCTGTTATTTTCGCTGTTTCGAGCAGTTTTTCGATACATTTATTCTGGCGTACTTCGAGGGTGAACTGGGGCAATGAGCCGTTACGTTCCATGTCCTCTCTCATTTTTTCGGGGCGCTGTTGCCGCTGGATGGCCATCTGGGCGATATGTCCGTTAATCTCTTCATCGCTGACCTTGATATCGAGCTTTTCGGCAATTTTGTCCATAATGAAGAATGTTTTAAGCTGTTTTTTTGCCTGTTCTTCGCTGCCGGCCTGAAGCTGCTCTAACTGCTCATTGAGCTGCTCGCGGGGCAGGCCACGCATCATCAGATTCTGATATTGCCTTTGGAGAAGTGAGGTTGCCTGCTGAGCGACGATGTCCAGCGGCAGCTCGAGATTGGTATTGTCGTGCAGATACTGGTAAATCTGTTCGCTCATTTCAGTTCGGACCTGTGTTTCCAGGCGGCTTTGCAGGGTGTCCTGAGTTTTTTCCCGCAGCTCGTTTTCATCTTCCATACCCAGTCTGGTGATGAAGGCCTGGTCTAACTCAGCGGGCTTGAGCCATTTGATATCTTTGATATCGATACTGATTTCGACTTTTTTGCCGCGATATTCTTCTCTGAAATATGTCTTGGGGACATCGATGTTTATCTGTTTGGTTTCACCGCATTTGGCGCCGGTGAGCAATTCGTCGAGCTTTTCGACCGGAACTTCCCCGACGAAGCCGTTCTGCCTTACGTATATCTCGATGTTGTCGAGTTTCTGCTGTTCTTCTATCCCCTCGGCCTTGATGAGCGCATCGGCAATTATCTGGTCCTCAGGCTCAACAACTCCATCTTTGCGGGGCGTCCATACGCCGGACCATCTTTGCAGCCGCTCAATCTCCCTGTCGATTTGCTCGTCGGTAACTTCGAGTTTTGTCTTGGTTATCGAAATGCCTTCGAGTTCGGGCAATTCGAATTCGGGACGCACCTCGACTTCAAAATCAAACTTCAGAGGGCCTTCTTCGGGCATCTCGATTTTTTCGAAGTCAATGTCCGGTTCGCCGAGTGTATCAAGTTCGTTGTCCTTGAGGGCGGACTCGCTTGCCTCAGCCAGTAATGTCAATTTGACCTGCTCGGTCGTATCCTTGCCGAATCTCTTTTCGAGAAGGCGGCGGGGCGCTCGGCCTTTCCTGAAGCCCGGTAGGAGCGCTTCTTTACGCAGGGTTTTGTACTGCTCGTCGGTGGCCATCTTGATTGCCTCTTCGGGTATCTCTATCGAGACCTTTTGTTTGCATGGGCCGGCGTCTTCGATTGTTACCGTGTTTTTCGGTTTTGGGGCTTCTTCTTCGGCGGCTGGCTTCTCATCTGTTGGCTGTTCGGCATTATCAGCAGTCTGTTCTTCTGCTTGCTCCTGAGTTTGTTCTTCATCGACCATTTCATTGCTCCTGAACGATTTTTTACTATTTCAACTTTGAATTTATAAACAAAAAAGGCATAAGGGAAACAAGTTTTATCCCTTAGCCAGGTTTTTATGATTTAATAAACATATCGGCAACCAACGCCCAACTACCGATTAGCCGGTATCTTGCCGATACTATAAGATTCCTTCAACGTAAAACGTTATTATTTCCCTTTCCGTAGGGAAACTCCTGCAAAAGCGGGCGATGAGATTTGAACTCACGACATTCACGTTGGCAACGTGACGCTCTACCACTGAGCTACGCCCGCATAATCGTATCTCGTGATTGATGAGATACAGTTTCGGTAATTATATTCGCATTTATCGGCTATGCAAGTGGTTTTTTGCAAAAATTTTGGCGCTAAAGGCGGGCTTGTGCTATATGGCGAAACTTAACGAAGCAATCTTTGTTGATTATACCAGAGGGATTTGGTTATGCGGGCGCAGTTTTTGATAATGACTGTCTGGTCTTCCACCAGAAAAAGATTCCTATGGATGCACCCCCAAGATGTGCCAGTGCTGAAACATTGCTGAAGCCTGCTATCTGCTTGTATGCTCCAAGTATCTGAAATATAATCCATATTGCCAACATGGCTCCTACAGGAATTCGTATCCATCGAAACCAACAAATCATCCCAACGGAGGCTTTAGGAAATCGCAGACAATAATATGCCATGATACCGGCAATTCCTCCGCTTGCTCCGATACAGGGAATAGTTGAGCCCTGACTGACAAGAATATGTGCAATATGTCCGACGATATCGGCTATAGCGATAAGAAGTAAATCATTACGTTTCCCGAGGACATCCTCGGTGTTCTCGCCAAAAACTATGAGGAAATAGAGATTTCCAATCAAATGCACATAACCGCCATGCAAGAAGAACGAACTGATAAATGTGAAACCGAAGTAGCGCATGAACCGGGCGGGAACCATTCCGAGGTTTGCTACGGCATCGCTAAGGTCTCGAAAAGCAATTATGCTCACTATTGTAATTGCAGCAGCCAGTGACCACGTCACTATGGGTCTATGTTTAAGCGGAGTGTAGTTATACTCTACAGGAACTCCAAAGAGTGCAAGAATAACCTCCCACCAATGGTCTGGACTACTTTCTGACATTTCATTATGTTGCTGCTCTTTTTTCATCACCTCAAGCCGTGCTCTCGCCAAGGCTTCCCTTGCCTCAATAGACAGAGGCGGTTTTTGAGGCTTTTGTATTTCGACCTTAGGGAAATGCTCGAATTCGTGAGGATCAAACCAGACGAAATGACATCTCGTACAGATGTCGATATATTCAGTCTTTTCGTTATTAATAATCGGGACTTCAGGCATTCTGTACCTACATGCGGGGCAGTGTCTGCTTCCGGAATACTTCCCGGAACGAGCTCTCTGCCACAGCCGATTGACCATTGGGCGCGGTATTATTTTTCTGATGACTTCGAGGGTAAGGGCCCGCCCGTCACATGAGGGGCATACCCAGAAAAGACCGAATGTATTTCCGTTTTTGTTTAATGTTGTTTTACAGCATGGGCAAGTGAACATATCTAATCGAGAGTATCCAGGTATTGATAATGTAATTTCATACAAAATGCTTTCTGCAGAGCGTCACTTTAATATTGGTCAAGTTTAATGACCTTC
>CBDURK010000244.1:0-5213 GCA_965369645.1 uncultured bacterium
AGAAAAAGAGCGCAGGATTCAATGGCCAAATAATCCCCCCTTTAATTTTTTGGTTATGTATTTATGCTGTTGTTACTGCGCGGCTGAAATCTCCACCATTAATTTGCGTGTGATGCCGCTATGCAGATTTATCGGGAAGCCCTGCTGTAATTGTGCGCCTGTATATACTTTTTTTGAATTTTGTGCCAGGTCGTGAACGGCATAGCGATTTTCGGCTTTGGCTGTGAACCATTCAGGGAACTGATTTATTCTGGGCCAGTCAAGGGGCATCTTCATAATCGTCTTATGACGCGGCGGGTCGAAGATGATTTTTCCTGTGTAGCCTCTTCGGGAACTGATACTTATTTTAAGAGCATCACCATCCAGAACGGCCCCGAAAATGACATTATTACTCCATGGCTTGATAGTGAGTCCCTTTGTTTTCCAGAGACAGTACATAATCGTAGTTCTGGCGAAGTTACCGTCACCATGCCACCCTTCGATGATACCGCTGCTTTTTTGCTTGTTCCACATCACCTTTATTTCGCTGTCCATCCAATCAGCGACGGATGGGACTGGTTCACGATTGTAAAGATTAATTGCGCTTTCGATGGAATCGGCATAGTCGTCGGAGCCCCCCCAATTATACCGATGGTAGTTGTAATAATTATTAAGATTTAACAGTGCCGTACGAACGGCCAGGCGATATGCCTCGGTTTTATCGATCAGATATACGGTGTAAAAGCCGTTGAGGTTATAGCCCCAAGTATCGGCAAGGCCCGGGTCGTGCTTACCTGTTTTGGTATTTGCTGAGTTATAGAACATGCCATGTTGATTTCTGCCGACCTGAAGGATTTTGTCGAGCATAACATGAATGGATTTTTGGTAAGCATTTTTCCTGCCCGGCATAGCAAAACTGACCGTCGCATAAAGTTCGCAAAGACCCGAGATAATTTCGCAGCCGTGGTCGCGTAAATTGATTATGGTTACATCTCTTGTTGGGTGTTGATTGCCCAACAAATAATAGTCCCCAAGCCGAATTGCCCAATAGAGATATTTTTTGTCGCCGGTCATCCAGTATATTCGGGACAAAACCTGGAGCATTTCGCCGTTAGTTTCCTGACTGCGTGAGACGATGTTCCCGTAACGCGTTTCCACGGGTGCATGCCTCCACAAATCGTCAAGTATATTGATCATACGTTTGGACCAGGGACTGGGGCCGAGCCATTCAGTCAGGGGTAGCAGACCGTCTTTGATGTATTCGGAAGAGCCGAAAACAATACGAGCTATATCGGGCTTTTCAAAAAAGAAATCCCGCTTTGAAAAAGAGTACGTATCGGGCAAACGGTCGATACGGGATGTAAGTATGGTTTCCGCGCGAAGCATATCCATCATCCTGCCTTTGAAGAGAGCCGGATTCGTAATGGCCGCGGTAAGGACCATAAAAGGGTAATTATCCGCGGCGCAGTCCTGGGCGTTCCATATGTCCCTGTCTCTGTCTAAATTTCTGGGTATAAGCCGACTCCTGGGGTCGGCCTGCTGGAGCCATCCCCTGACGAAGTTTTGGCAACGAATAAATCCTTCGTTGGCGAGTTTACCGTTTTCCGCGGCCAGCCCGAAAGCTTTATCATTTGTTTCGCTGACTTTTCCGACGCCACGTTTTGCTATTTGCTTGAGCCTGCTTAACTGGTCCTGATAAACGCCACGAGGGTCGGTGTTGTATTTTTTACAAAGCGAGGCGGCCATACCGACAAGCTCGCCCATCATACCGCATGTGCGCATAACTCGGACCGTTCCCAGAGCCACGTGGGTAACGCTGATACATCTGCCGGCCATCATCAAATTTTTTACGTTGCGTGAATACAGACAGCGGTATGGAATGGGGTACGGCTTGATTTTAGGCTGCGTGCAGATTGTACGGAATTCTTCGCCGGGAAAATATTTAGTGTTTTTCGGGTCCGGATAGTGCAGGTCTATCGACCAGGTGCTGGTTACAAAAGCGTCGGGAAATCTTTTTCGCTTCTGGATGTCCTGCTGCTGCAGTATTACGTCACCGAGCAGGCGGCGGGATTCGCGTTTGCCGCCGATGTAAGCCACCCAGTCGAGTTTTAATTTGGCATATTTGTCTTTGTTGCGGCTGTGGTTTTTCTGAAAGGCCCAGTTTCCATAAATTGCTCTAAAGGAATGATCGCGTATATATTCGAACTCGGTAATCTGGTCGCGGTTTAGTCCGGCTTCCCAGTTCCAGTCGCCTCTGGTTGCCTGCTGGCAGCTTTCTTCGGTGAACTGTAAAGCCCAGGGGCAATCGGGAAATCTTTCCGGGTGACTGGACTGCGCCGAATACCACATTACAGATGCTCCCATAGTCATCTTGTCGGGCTTTTCTGGCGCCATAGATTCGCCGGTCTGTTCTTTGCTTTCGCGTCCCATACGATAGTCGGCGCCGGCCAGATAGCCGAGAGTGCCGTCACCGGTGCAATCGACAAACAATGGTGCGCGGAAGCTTAATTCGCTGGCGTTGACAATGTGTTTGGCGATGACTGCGACGATACGATCGCCCTGCTTTTGAACCTTGAACGCATGCATATTGACGAACAGGTGGATATTTTTCTCCGCCTGTACGACGCCCATTTTTCGATTGTCATCGTAGAACTGGGCATGTCTTGCATTTCCCTGATGTCCGGAGTCGAGTTCTCTGACGACGTTGCCTATGGCCGGGTAAGGCGGAAGGTTGATTTCGCCCCCGAGATGTACGCGGACTTCGGAGCTATTGTTGCCGCCCAATACGGGCCGGTTTTGTATGAGGGCCACCTGCAGGCCAAGCCTTGCGGCCGAAACGGCTGCGCAGGAGCCAGATATTCCGCCGCCGACCACGACCAAATCAAAATTACCCGCGTCTTTCGGCTGAGAACTCAGGCCCAGCGCCTGGCTGCGAAAAGCGGCCATTTGCTCACCGGCATTCGGCGGAACAAAATTATAATCGGTTGTAAAAATAATCGCATCGCAACGGCCCTCGAAGCCGGTCAGGTCGTGCAGTGAAACAGCAATCTGCAGATTAGTTACTATAATAGCCCCGCCCTGCTGCCAGTGCCAGTCTGCACCTTCGGTTCCGAAAATTGCATTTATCGGCGCACCATTGACGAGCACCTGGAACCTGCCCGGAGCGCCCGGCGCCTTCCATGGCGCCACCCAGTCTCGTGTGCGGACCCATACGCGGTATGTTCCGGCAGCCGGGAAGGTAACCGATGTTACAGCGTCGCTGACCGGCTTACCTAAACCATGAGCTAAAAGGAAGGGTGAGCCCATCTGGTCCATAAACTGCTGGTCAACAACCCAGCCGCCATGGTTAGTAAAGGCCTCAGCCTCAATAAGGATAGTTTGTGCGGCGGAAGCGGTAATAGAAACAATTGACAATAGTAAAGTTACAAATAACAGTTTACTTTGGATAAATGTTTTTTTTCTCATCTTTTATACATTACCTCATAGACTAATGATACCTTAGTACAGACTGCTTTTTTTATCGGCCAGATGCCTGCCATAGTTTATCTTCGAATGTAACGCTCGTTGTGACAGTTTACACTCGCATATTCACTTTTCAGGATTGTTAAGAGCTTTTTATTTCTACCGGATACTTCTCCCACGGTACGGCGCCCGCTTCGATAATGTGATTGCGCAGAGCGGTAAAGAGTCTTTGATACATTCTGTGCTTTTTGCCAAGCGGATTCTGTTCTTGCGGGTCGTCTTTTAAGTTATAAAGTTCAAGCGGCTCAAAGGGGCTGTTCTGGACGAGTTTATAGTCGCCATAGCGTGCGGCATAATAAGCACGTCCTCCGTAGCGGCCACCTTCGCGTCGCACCCAGAAGAGGAAACGGTCCTCCTGGGGCTGGTCCCTGCCGAGCAGAGTCGGAAGGATGCTTCTGCCATCTATTTTGTGCGCAATATCAGCGCCGGCAGCCTCGCAGATAGTCGGGAACAAATCCATAGTTAGAGCGAGGCGATTACTTCGTGAGCGAGGTTCTATTCTGCCCGGCCAGACGGCACACATAGGTTCGCGGATACCTCCTTCGTACATATCCTGTTTGCCGGCTCTGAGATTTCCGTTGTTTGCTCCGACGCTAAGCTGGCCGCCGTTGTCGGAGGTAAAGATGACCAGCGTGTTGCTGCTTTGGCCGGAGTTTTTCAAAGCGGTAATCACCCTGCCGATGCCATCATCAAGATGCTCGATTAGCGCGACGAGTTTTGCACGTTTATCGCTGATATTATTTTCGCGTTTTTTGATGCGCTTAATCCAATCAGCAGGCGGCTGGATTGGCGTATGCGGCGCGTTGTACGCAAGATACAAAAAGAACGGCTGTGCTGCCTTTGAGCGGGAGTTAATATAATCGACAGACCACTGAGTGAACAAATCGGTGGCGTGTCCTTTGGGGTCGATTTCTTTGTTGTTTAGCCGCATATAGTTGTTGCCGTGGCGACGATGGTGGTAGTAATCGTCCATCATATCGCCAAGGAAGCCTTGGAAGTGATTGAAGCCCCGCTCGTTTGGAGTGTTCGGAGATTCCAGACCGAGGTGCCACTTGCCGACCATCGCGGTGTAGTATCCGGCGCGGCTAAGAAGCTTCGGTAGCAGCACTGCCTGTGGAGCCAGATAGCCCCAGTTGTTCGTCAGGTGGGTGCGGATAACGCCTGGGACGCCGACAAGGTCAGGGTATCTGCCAGTCAGCAGCGATGCCCGCGTGGGCGAGCAGACGGGACAGTTGGCGTAAAAGTTATCAAGCCGCATACCGGAAGCCATGAGCTTGTCGATATTGGGCGTTTGCATGTCTTTAGCGCCGTAGCTGGAGAGATCTCCGTAGCCGAGGTCATCGACAAGAATCATAAGTATATTAGGCTTATTGATTGGTTTCCCTCTAGCTAATGCGCTGCTGGTGATTGCAAGTGAAGCCGCTGTTGTGCCGGCGGTTCTGAGGAAATCGCGTCGTGTGTAATTAATCATATCAGCCTGCTCCTTAACAGCATGATGGTTTAGCGATAGTGTTCAAAACTGCTTTGGTGATAATCTTATTATACTTTGCTTTAATTTGCGAATTCTTATTTATAGTTTTCGCGGAAAACAAAGAGGGCTGCACCTCGTTGGCAATTACAGCTTATTAATTGTTTTTTCTTTGGCGAGGACGGCCAAGAGTTTGCCTGCGGTTTCGGCGTTTAGCGAGACCGGGAGCTGTGTATCGGCAGGT
>CBDURK010000245.1:0-5212 GCA_965369645.1 uncultured bacterium
TGGCCTATATTACGATATCTTCGAGAAATACTGTACATAGTGTAAAACGGTCAGTCGGACAAGCAAACCCCGGGCCGAACAGGATTGCAGTCGTCCCCACTTATTACCATACTTCGTTATAAAACCCGCAACACCAGGGTTGGGTCCCACTTCCAGCTTGCCTTTCAAGCCATTCAGCTCAGGATCGGCGCTTTCGGTGATGAAGCTCCACAGGCCTACATGTGTCCCTGTGAAGCGCAATTTCCAGGTGTTGCCATAATCGTAGAAGAACTCTGTCTGAATCTTCTGACCACTGGGTGCATGGGTGAAGGTAGCCTTGACTACCAGGTCAAAGGGATTGCCGGAGCAACTTGGGTTTCGGAACGTCCACGTCACCGGCTCCCAGAGTTTAGCTTCTCTTGTCGGCGACGCCAAAACGGATGTAAACACTATCCAAAGAATAATGAGCAAGAAAAACGTCATTTTGGAGCTTTGCTTGAAAATTAGTTGCTGGGAACCACTTCCGTTCTGCATAAACGTTCCTTTCTTTCATCCTAAGCGAGGTTTGTTGCTGTGCATTATACCCTTAATCAGGAATTCTCGCAATTGGGACGAAGGTGGCCATCGACCATCCAGGGGCCAACGCTCCAGGTCACTCCAACAAACCGCCTCCCGGCTGTCGTGGGTCGGGGTAGCAGGTATTGGGCTGGTTATCTACATACACTTTTCATCTACACTTTTACGGTTGTGTTTACGGGCATTTGTCGGGTTCTATTGTGTTTGGAGTTGCTCGGAGCTGCGTGGACCCTGCTGAAACGCAGATGTTCCCTATGAAGTTGGCTGGCAATTTTTGCAGGCGGTCTACAATATTCTTTTCGGAAAATAATCTTAAAGAATGTAATATTCGGGTTAGTTGTATCTGCCATTGTCGTTTGCAAAGAAACGCACTGAATGCGATCAATATCTTCGCCTTAAGTCAAACTGCGACGTTTTCCAAAAAGTTTTCGTTCAGGTTCAATTCTATACCAACTAAATCTGATGTACATAAGCCCTTGTAAATAAACAAACACGACTTTTTGAGCAAGGCAGGTATAGTCTTTTTTATAATCCTTTGTGTTATCGAACTATTTCCTGTTGGCTTGCTGCTGAAGTCTTGTCAGTTTCAGTAGTGTATTATTTTGCAGTTTCAGTCTTTCAGAAATTTTTTCCCATCGGTAAATACTTGCACTGGAGACTCCAAGTCGTTTGGCAAACTGGGCAACCGATAGCTTTAACTGTTTTCGCAGTCTGGCTACAGACTTACCAGTTGGGCGAATACGGAGGAGTTTTTTTGTGTTGCCGGCTTTTGTTCTAGCCTTGCCTGCTTTTTGTGTGCGGACAACAGGCTTCTTTTTCTTGCGGAGCGGTTTAGCTTGCCGGGAAGATGGTTTCTTGTGGGTTTTTGTCGCAGGGGCAGTTTTCTCGGCAATATCCAGATCGATATCAGCACCGAAAATATCAGCGAGTTTATCATCCGCGATGGTTTTAGCAGCAGCACTTGACTCGGCGATTGTCATATCTATATCACCGCTAATCAATTCGCTTGCATCAACGCCTCGCAAAACAAACAGAAGTTCCGGTTGACTATCCAGTCGATTGCCGATGCCATACAACACGGCGGCAACATGTTTGCACATCGTTGCCCAATCGGGGCAGTCGCAACCCAACTTGATTTCACCAGGCAAAGGCATCAGTCCATTATTTCGCTTCGTTACAATGCCCATAACATAATCAGACAGTTTGCCCTGAAGCAATTCGAGCATCGAACCAATTTTGCCGCTGCATTGTTTTTTGATCGATTTCCACACGGATTTTTTCAGCGGTTTGATATTGATAGAGATATTATAAAGTTCCGAGCCGCTGACAATCGCCTTGATTTGGCTGGGAAGAATTTCCAGGTGGCAAACCGATCCATTGCGTACGTATGTTCTGCCGCGAGGTAAACGATTGGAAAAATCCGAGAACGACTCCAGATGATTACACCACGCTTTGCCCCAAAAACTGCGGGCGATAGTACGGCCATCAATTTCAACCGGCTCAATCTTTTTGCCTTTTTTGCGAAGTTTTTGTATTTGTTTTAACGCTTTAGCTCTTCGCTTAGCCACCGAAACATACGGCCTCCAAGAGTAGTACGACACTGTATTTAGCCTCCTATAATTTTGCGCGAGTTACATCCAGACTAACCAGTCGTAATATCTCATCATCAGGCAACTCCGTCAGGTTTACCTCTTTGCCTGAAGAAAGGATTTCATCAGCCATTTTCTGTTTTTCTGTAATCATCGCATCGATTTTTTCCTCGACCGTGCCGATGGTTATAAACTTATGAACAAGAACATTGTGTTTCTGGCCTATACGAAACGCCCGGTCGGTCGCTTGATTTTCCACAGCTGGATTCCACCAGCGGTCAAAATGAATTACATGACAAGCGGCTGTAAGATTCAGGCCTGTTCCACCAGCTTTGAGCGACAGTATAAAAAACGGCGGGCCGTCATCACTTTGAAACTGCTCAACCAGAGCCTGGCGTTTTTTCACTGCTGTTCCGCCATGAAGTATCACGCCTGTTCGGCCAAAAACAGTTGCCAGGTAATCGGCCAGAGAGTCTGTGATTTCACGGAACTGTGTAAAAATAAGAGCCTTTTCCTGGCGAGATACGATTTCATCGCAAATTTCACCGAGCCTGAGAAACTTGCCGCTATCAGAAGCGATATAATCGCCATCGCCGGTAAGTTGGCTGGGATGATTACATATCTGTTTTAGACGCATTAACGATTGCAGCACCATCCCGCGACGGGCGATACCATCTGCATTTTTAAGCATTGACCTTAATGCTTTAACTGTCTGTTCATAAAGTTTTACCTGTTGCCTGCTCAGTTTGCAGTAGCATAGCGTTTCAATCTTGTCAGGAAGGTCTGTAATAATTTTACGATCTGTTTTTAATCGCCGTAAAATATATGGTCCAACCAATTGCCGCAACGGTGCAAACTGGTTGTGCTCTCTGTCTTGCAGGCTTTTTACAAATTTCTTGAAAACATTGGCAGAACCCAGCAGGCCCGGATTCAAAAAGTCAAACAGCGACCATAAATCACCAAGGCGATTTTCTACCGGCGTGCCGGTCAGGACAATGCGAGACTGGGCGGAAAGCTTTTTAGCAGCTTTGCTCTGGCGAGTTGATGGATTTTTTATCGCCTGTGCTTCATCAAGGATTACTAATTGCCAGTCAATATCCCCAAGCCAAAGTTGCCGGGTCAGCATTGAATATGTTGTTATAAGCAAATCACTTTGGGCAAGTTCCTTGTCGGGGTTTTTGATAATTTTTTCAAGTTTCTTACGATCTGTTTCTGCCGGATGTAGAAAAGTTAAATTCAAAGACGGCGTGAAACACTCGGCTTCCTTACGCCAGTTACTGAGAAGAGAGGCTGGTACAATTAACAATGATGGCTTTGCCTTCTTCTTCGTTTTATTTTGCTGATTGTATAACAGCAGTGCCAACACTTGAATAGTCTTGCCAAGCCCCATATCATCAGCCAGACACGCCCCAAGACCAAGCTCTGCAAGAAATCGCAACCAGGCCAGGCCCCGCTGCTGATAGGGACGCAATTGTGTCTTTAGCTGGCTGCCGATTTTCACGGAATCAAGATTAGCCGGTTCACGCAAGCCAGAGAGAATTTCTCGCAAAGCACCGCCGGCAGAAATGTGAACCCACGGTTTTTCGTGGTCGGCCTGCTCGTCATTGGTCAAATCAGAAGACGCCCCCGCCAGAAGCCGCATCCCTTCGATAAATGATATATCGCCATTTTCAGCTTGCTCTTGTAACCCCTGCCAGTGGTCTATCGCTTCCTGCAATTTCTTGCGGTCAACTTCAATCCACTGCCCCTTAACCAATAGCAGACCATCTCCGCCAGCCAGAATATCGTTTATTTCATCCGCCGAAAGCGTCTCGCCGTTAAGGGCAACGGCAACATTAAAGTCAAGCAACGCGTCAACTCCGAATTTTGATTGGCGCTTCTGGCCAATTGTTACCGATACCTGTGGTCGAGGCCGTTTTTTCCACCAGTTTGGTATTCGCACAGTCAGGCCGCAATCTTCCAGGCCTGGCACAGTTTGCAAAAATCTATGTGCTGAATATGCCGTCCACGCCAATGGCTGATAAATTTCGCCAGAGTCAACAAGATTGCCAACCCAGTCAATCTGCTTAGAGGCCTGTTCTACTGGCGAAAGCAGTTTTATCAGGGCGGAACGATTTTTCGCGCCGGCATATTGCTCCATCGCTCTACGAAGCGGTATGTGTTTGACTCGACCGCCGGAGCCGAATCCTGTGGAATAAGTAGCTAAAAACGCAAACGGATATGCCTCGTTCGATTTGTTCTCAGCAAGATGGAAACAGACCCTGCCTACCTGATGCCATTTGGGAGCGTGTATTTGCAGAAAATTTGCCAATCCCCCGGTTGAGGCAATAGCCTGATTGCCCCACCTGCTCAGGCTAATCCATATTTGGCGCAAAACAGATACAGTAAGGTATTCTCCTCCTGACATTGGCGGTGTCGACAATAGTAATGTCGAAAAAAACGAATCAGAAGGCGGTTCGACAACGATATCATCCGCTGATTCGGGTATATGGCACAATCCCGTCAAATAATGTTCTGCCAGCCCCTGCCAATATCCTAATGTCAGAGAATTCGTTGTTTTGTATTTGTCCGCAGCAAGTTTGAATAGCCCTTGAGGCCAGTCCTGTTCAAATGATTTCTGTAATTTCGCGAATTCAGACGGCTGCGGCTCACCAGAAACAGCCTGCCAGCGAAGTTGTCCAGACGGTGTCAATCTTATCTCACTCATCGCTGTTATTTCCTTATTAGCAAATATTCCATGGCAAAATTGTCAAATCTTTTATTGAAATTTCTATAGTGTGGCCTCAAGAGCTTGATTATAAAACTGCACTCAAAAATAGACAACCACTTTTTAGCTGTAGCAGGGCCAATAGTTGTGATACTACACTTTTAATTTACACTTTTGCGATTGTATTTTCAGACATCTAATGTATTCCATTGTATTCGCAGTATTTTCAATACTTCACAAACTCCGTAAAAGCATAAAATTTCATCGGAGCCTCGCCTGCGGTCTGTGCAGGCGAACTTGACACGTATAGGCGTTGCATGTTTTCTGGGCAAAGCTTGCAGAGAGAAAGATAGGGAGAGGA